>JAKSIY010000049.1 GCA_024398535.1 Bacteroidaceae bacterium | reverse complement strand
AACACGACAAACCTTGTCAATGAAGTTTACAGAGAGACACATTACGACTGAAACGATTATACCAATCAGAGCCGATGCCCAGATATCAACGCAGTCACAACCGGCTGTAATACCTACCAGACCGGCAAGAACGCCGTTGCAGACCATTGAAAGAGAAGGTTTACCATCAGCAATCCATGTATAGCAGAGAGCTGCAAGACCACCGGTAGCAGCAGCCATGTTGGTCGTTACGAATACATGTGACATGCTTACCGCATCGTCAAAGCCAGTAGCCGCAACAGCAGAACATGGGCTGAAAACAAACCAGCCCACCCAGAGGCAGAACACGCCAAGAGCGCAGAGAACAAGGTTGTGGCCAGGAATAGCACGACTGTTGCCGTTCTTGTCATACTTTCCGATACGAGGCCCCAGGACAATTGCACCGGCAAGGGCAAGAGCACCACCGCACAGATGAACTACAGTCGAACCTGCGAAATCATGGAAGCCCATGGCTGAAAGCCAGCCGCCACCCCATGACCAATGTCCCTCAAGCGGATACACCAGGGCAGATATCAGGATAGAATACACAAAGTACATTGAGAACTTTGTACGTTCAGCCATTGCACCAGATACAATAGTTGCCGCTGTTGCACAGAACACCGTCTGGAAGATCAGAGTTGCCTCTGCAGGAACATTACTGTCTTCACCGATATAGAAGAACCCATCCCAGCCAAACAGGCCATGGTCAGATCCGTACATCAAAGAGAAGCCAAGAATCCAGAAAAGAACCGAACCGGACATAAAGTCGCAGAAGTTCTTCATAAGAATGTTGGCAGTATTCTTTGAGCGAGTCATACCTGCCTCAACAAGAGCAAAACCCGGCTGCATCCAGAACACGAGCATCGCTCCGAGCAGCACCCATACGGTATCAAGACCGTTTACAAAATCAACAGATTCCTCTATTGCCTCAAGAGGAAGAATATCCATTAAGCTAATCATGACATTAAATTCTTATCGTTCCGAAATTATTTCTTATCCCTGAGCACGACATCACCCTCTTCACCGGTTCTGATGCTGTAGCAAGTATCAACCTGGCTTACAAAGATTCGTCCGTCGCCTACCTCACCGGTATGTGCCACCTCAAGCAGCACCTTGACCGTCGGCTCCACGAACATATCCCTGCAGATAATTGTCAATGCAACCCTCTCAATCACATCGGTACTGTACTGTACGCCACGGTAGATCCTCTCCTGACGAGACTGACCGATACCGTGAACATCATGGTACTCAAACCAGTTGATTTCGGAATCCAGAAGGGCCATCTTGACCTCTTCAAACTTGGTCTTCCTGATAATAGCCTCAATTCGTTTCATGATAAATAGATATTAGTGTGTTTTTTCTTTTATGTTTTTCGTGTTTTTCATGGCACAGACCTCTGTGTGCCTTTCCTGGTGTCAGATCTTAAAATGAAACACCTACTGCGAAGAATACCCTCTCAGCACGTGGGTTTGCCATGATCTGGGCAAAGACCGGGAGTTTTGCCGAACCTATAGTAAGGTCCTTTGAAGCAGTAAGGCTGCAGTTCACGATGCCGAAACCGCTTGTTCCATAGAAATCATTCTCAAAAGGAGAAGCACCCAGAGCAGCAGACCAGTCAAGCCCGCCGAACTCAAATGGTGCAGCGACCTCAAAATAAGATGCCATTACATTGTCACCATCCCCATTGCAGCCTGTTGCACCAAGGACATTCGAGAACCATGAGAGAGACATGAAACCAAAGTCATAGCTCAGTCCAAGCTCAAATGTATGAGGAGTATCCTCTGAGTAATCAAAATAACCGGTATTGCTGTCAGCGCAGAAATAATCCGTTGCAACAACTGAGAAGCCGCCGATCTCATAAGAAAGAGCCAGGTCAAACTCCTTGTAGTCACCCTGAACAACACCTACAGAACCCCAGGCGTTCAGGGAAAGACCGCCGCAACCTACGGTAAGAGACGGCTGAAGAGCCGCATCATCAAGCTTCTGACCACGCCAGATATAGGTACTTACAAGGTCTGCACCAAAATCTGCCTCAATAGGCTCCAATGCAAATGCATTACCAGAGACTGCCAATCCACAGGCAACCGCCATCAATGTCTTAATTGTCTTCATCTTTTTCATTTATTGGTTTGTTAATTATTTTTTCATTCCAACGAAAAGGGGCTGATTCCTCCGAACCAGCCCCTTTTCCATATCTCTGCTCTCAATAATCACCTGCCCGACTGGTTAGGCAGGATATACAAGCATCCCAGAACCTGATTCTGATTATTCTGGCCCTGATTTTGCTGCTGCTTATTAAGAGTATTCATTCTCATACTTTGTGTGTCCTTCTGTTTTGACGCTGCAAAGGTAAGGGCTTTTTCGTAACCGCCAAAACAATTTTATAGATTTTCTTCTTTTTACTGCTAATATATGTTAATCACTTTCTTTTTGATAGCCTTTCTGTGATTTTGCAAACATTTTGCTATCATTCACACGCCCCACGCTATACTAACGACACCTTTTAAAATAAAATGATGCAGGACAGCACATTTCTTTTCCCATCATAGCCGTTCCAACGGCGGAAAAAGTTAACTTTGCAGTCAAAACACTCTACAGACAGACAAAATGAAAATTTCAAACCGCGCAGAGATAATGCCTAGCTCGCCTATACGCAAGCTCACGCCTTATGCTCAGAAAGCCAAGGAAGAGGGAGTTAAAATCTACCATCTGAACATCGGACAGCCAGACCTGCCAACACCCCAGATCGGACTGGACGCACTGAAGACAATTGACCGTTCAATACTGGAATATTCTCCATCCCAGGGATACCTGAGCCTAAGAAAGAAACTCTGCGACTACTACGAGCAGTACCAGATAAAGTTCAACCCCGATGACATCATTGTCACCTGCGGCGGATCAGAAGCGGTTCTGTTTGCATTCATGACCTGCCTGAATCCCGGTGATGAGATCATTGTACCGGAGCCTGCATACGCAAACTACATGGCATTCGCAGTGTCTGCCGGTGCCGTCATCAAGCCGATTGTCTCAACGATTGACGACGGCTTTGCGCTTCCACCTGTAGAGAAATTTGAAGAACTCATTACAGAACGCACCAAAGGCATTCTGATCTGCAACCCAAACAACCCGACGGGCTACCTCTATACAATGAAAGAGATGATGCAGCTCAGGGACCTTGTCAAGAAATATGACCTATATCTCTTCTCTGACGAAGTCTATCGCGAATTCATCTATACCGGCTCACCTTATATATCTGCATGCCACCTTGAAGGCATCGAGGAGCATGTAATACTTATTGACTCGGTTTCAAAGAGATACTCAGAATGCGGTATCAGAATTGGAGCCATTGCAACAAAGAACAAGACAGTACGTGACGCTGTCATGAAATTCTGCCAGGCCAGACTCAGCCCACCTCTTATAGGACAGATTGTAGCAGAAGCATCAATCTCTGCACCAAGAGAATACATGAACGCCATTTATGACGAATACATAGCAAGAAGGAAGTGTCTCATTGACGGCCTGAACAAGATTCCGGGAGTTTACTCTCCTATTCCTATGGGAGCATTCTATACCACGGTACGTCTGCCTATTGACGACTGTGAGAAGTTCTGCCTCTGGTGCCTTACCGATTTCCGTCGTGACGGCAAGACAATCATGATGGCACCGGGCAAGGGATTCTATTCGGACCCGGAATACGGAAAAGACCAGGTACGTCTTGCATACGTCCTTAACATACAGGATCTTAAAGAGGCACTCAAGCTCCTTGAAGAGGCGATTGCAGAATACAACAGTCTGAACAGATAAGCGTCCATGAAAAGGATACTTGTATTTCTGATGATAGCGGTCTCGCTGTGCCTTTCTGTTTCAGCAAAGAGGACACGCAGTGAGCAGCAAGTACAGATGCAACAGCCTAAACGCGAATTCCGCGGTGCATGGATACAGGCTGTAAACAGACAGTTTGAAGGCATTCCAACCAGCCAGCTGAAGGCAGAGCTGTCACGTCAGCTGGATTCTCTCCAGACCTGCGGAATCAACGCAATACTTTTTCAGGTAAGGGTTGAGGGCGATGCCCTTTACAAATCAGAGCTGGAACCTTGGAGCCGTTACCTGACAGGAGCACAGGGACAGGCTCCGGACGAAGACTGGGACCCACTGCAGTTCATGATTGAGCAGTGCCACGCCAGAGGCATGGAGCTGCACGCATGGATCAACCCTTTCCGTGCCCGCACAGGAGGCACAACCAAACTGTCACCGACACATCAGATTTCATTGCATCCGGAACGTTTTGTCAAGTACGGAGACCTTACCCTTTTCAACCCGGCCCTGCAGGAGAACCATGATTTCATCTGCCAGGTAGCGGTTGACATAGTAAGACGCTACGACATTGACGGCTTCCACATGGATGACTACTTCTACCCTTATCCTGACGGGGGTCGTGCATTCAATGACGATGCCCAGTGGCGCATCGCCCAGGGATTTGAGAACCGCGACGACTGGAGAAGGGACAACGTAAACCGTTTCATAGAGCAGATATACACTGCGGTCAAGACTACAAAGCCATGGGTAAAGTTCGGAATATCTCCATTTGGAATATACAGGAATGCAACGGCAGACTACCCTGACGGCAGCCAGTCAAACGGACTGGAGAATTACAGCGGACTCTACGCCGACATCCTTCTGTGGATTGAAAAGGGCTGGATGGACTACTGCATTCCACAAGTTTACTGGAATCACGGCAATGCGGCAGCAGACTATACCATCCTGACGAACTGGTGGGCCGAGCACGCTGCAGACTGCCCTATGTACATAGGACAGGACGTGGAGCGCACCATAACCGGCACTGACCCAGACAACGCAGGCAGACATCAGGAAATCTACAAGATGACTCTTCAGAGGAGTCTTCCTGCACTTCAGGGAAGCTGCCAGTGGCCGGCAAAGTCTGTTGTTGACAACCCGGCAGGTTACCGCACGACACTGGCATCGGAATTCTACAGGTACCCGGCACTCCAGCCAATCAGTCCGGCCATGAAGGGATGCGAGCCAGGAAAAGTAAGGAAGATCATGAAGGTTCAGACCTCAGACGGCCCGGTACTCTTCTGGACCGCGCCAAAGACCCGCTCTGAGGCAGAACGTGCTCACCAGTACGTTGTTTACAGATTTGCAAAAGGTGAAAAGATTGACCTTGAAGATCCTTCACACATAATGGCAATCACCAGAAAGACATTCTTCAGTCTGGAACAGCCATTGGACACGACATGCACATACGTCGTAACCGCCCTGAACCGCGTCCAGGCAGAAGGAGAACCGGTAAAGTGCAAAGTCAGGCAATAACTGAGTAGAAAACTCCTCCGAATATTCCGCACAGGAGTATCATCAGAATTGGATTCACCCGGAATTTCCATGTGGCCACAAAGGCCGTCAGGAACAGCCCGATGCTGACCCACAGCTGCAGATTATCAACCCGGAATTCACCGAAGTTCTCTTCATTCAGAAGCAGAATCACTGCAGAGAGAAGCAGTCCGACAACTATCGGCCTGAGCCATGCCAGCACTTTCTGGACGCCCTTGTGCTCCTTATATTTCATGAAGAAGATGCTTATCAGCAGCATCAGGATGAATGAGGGAAGCATCACTGAGAATGATGCCAGTATTGAGCCCAGCACGCCCCACCCCGTGCTGTAGCCGGCATTCACGACACTGGTAAAGCCTACATATGTTGCCGAATTTATTCCGATAGGCCCCGGAGTCATCTGGCTGACCGCAACAATATCAGTAAACTCACTCACGCTGATCCACGCTTGCTCTTCCACCACATAGTTCTGTATAAGGGAAAGCATTCCATATCCACCGCCAAAGCCGAACATACCTATCTTGAAGAAGGTAAGGAAGAGTTGCCAGAATATCATACGGAATGGAACTTATGGTAATAGTAGTGAATGATTGCAGCCAATATACCGGCAACGATAATCAGGATCGGAGACACGCCGAGGGCACAGATCAGCACGGCAGAAACCACAGGAACCCACATTGTAAACCTGTTCAGCTGCGCAGCCTTTCCCAGTTTTACGGTAGGCGTCAGAATCAGGGCGACAACTGCGGGTCTTATTCCCTTGAACACATTCTCAACCACAGGAATATCCTTGAACTGCTGGAAGAAAAGTGCTATCATAAGGATTATCAGTACAGAGGGGAGTACCGTACCAAAAGCACAGGCTACAGAGCCACGCACCTTGCGCAGTCTGTAGCCTATGAATATTGATATGTTTACTGCAAAGACACCCGGAGCAGCCTGAGCAATTGCCAGAAGGTCCAGGAAATCCTTTTCAGAAACCCATTTCCTGTTCTGCACCACCTCTTTCTCAATCAGCGGAATCATGGCATAGCCGCCACCGATTGTAAAAAGACCTATTCTGAAGAATGTCGTGAGCAGAGTCAGGAGCATGTTCTTAAACTATCAGGCCTTATGCTCTTCAACCCACTTGCGAGCATTCACGAATGCCTCCATCCATGGGGTAATTGCATCGTTCCTTCTGTCCTCAGGATACCAACCGCACTGCCATGGGAAGATTGCACGCTCAGGGTGTGGCATCATGGCAACGTGACGTCCGTCTGCGCTGGCAATACCGGCAACATTGTAGTCAGAACCGTTAGGATTTGCAGGATAGCTGTCGTATGTATATTTAGCTATTACATTGTACTTGTCTTCTGAGTATGGAAGAGAGAACTTGCCCTCACCGTGAGCTACCCAGACGCCAAGTCTGCTTCCTGACAGAGACTTGAACAATACGCTCTCATTCTCAGGAATTGTCAGGCCAAGGTATGAAGACTCAAACTTATGTGAGTTGTTGTGGAGCATACGGCTCTTCTTCTCATGGTCTGGATTGATCAGGCCGAGTTCAATCATCAGCTGGCAGCCGTTGCAGATACCAAGTGAAAGAGTATCCTTTCTTGCATAGAAGCGGTCAAGTGTCTCCTTTGCCTTAGGATTGAACAGGAATGCACCAGCCCATCCCTTGGCCGAACCCAGAACGTCGCTGTTTGAGAATCCACCGCAGAATACAATCATATTGACCTCATCAAGAGTCTCACGACCGCTTACAAGGTCTGTCATAGTAACATCCTTTACGTCAAAGCCTGCAAGCCAGAGGGCGTATGCCATTTCACGTTCGCCGTTGGTTCCCTTCTCACGGATGATTGCAGCCTTGGTACCGGTTGAAGTCCTGCGGTCTGCATCAAGACCGAACTGTGAAAGCTGACCAGTAAAGTTGTAAGCCAGTTTCAGGTTCAGAGGCTGCTTGCCCAGGTTCTCCCAGCGTGAATCAGCCTGTCCATGCATTGACTGCTTCTGGTCAAGCAGATAAGAGGTATGGAACCATGCCTTACGCATCTCATCAATATCAATTGCAATTTTGCTTCTGCCCTTCTTGATTACAACTGCACGGTCATCAGCAGGCTTGGCAATCTCAGCATAGCCGATGCCATCCTCCTCAAGCACATGCTTTACCTTGTCAAGCTTTGCGTTGTCTATCTGAAGAACCAGACCAGGATTCTCTGCAAACAGAATCTTTACCAGATCCTTCTCAGCAATCTCTGAGAGATTTACCTCAAGACCGCCCTGGGTATTTGCAAAGCACATCTCAAGCAGGGTAACTATGAGACCACCGGCACTTATGTCATGACCGGCCAGGATCAGATTCTCAGCAACAAGCTTCTGTACAGCATTGAAGGCATCGGCAAAATACTCTGCATTCTTTACGGTTGGAACGTCGCTGCCGACCTTGTCAAGAGACTGGGCAAATGCAGAGCCGCCAAGTCTGAGAGAGTCAAAGCTGAAATCAATATGAAGCAGGGTTGTATCCTTCCTGTTTACCAGGACAGGGCCCACAATCTTTCTTACGTCATCAATCTGGCCACCGGCAGATACAATTACGGTACCCGGGCTTATAACCTTCTGACCATCAGGATACTTCTGGGTCATTGACAGGGAATCCTTACCTGTAGGAACATTTACGCCAAGTGCAACACAGAAATCAGACAGTGCCTTTACTCCCTTATAGAGACGGGCATCCTCACCCTGCTGTGCGCGGCATGGCCACATCCAGTTGGCACTCAGGGAAATTGACTTGAGGCCGTCAGAGAATGGAGCCAGTGCGATATTTGTCAGAGCCTCGGCAACAGAGAGAACCGAACCGGCCTCAGGATCTGCAAGTCCTGCCTGAGGTGCATGACCAATTGAAGTTGCAATACCGGTATTGCCACGGTAGTCAAGAGCAACGGCACCGCAGTCTGACAGAGGCAGCTGCAGCGGGCCTTGGCACTGCTGGCGGGCAATCTTGCCGGTTACGGAGCGGTCAACCTTGTTGGTCAGCCAGTCCTTGCATGCAACAGCCTCAAGCTGCAGCACGTTCTTTACATATTCCTGAAGAGATGCCTCATCATACTGGGCATTCTCATACTTACGTTCAACAGTGACATCCTTCATGTATGTCTTTGGAGAAGAGCCGAACATCTGGCTTACTGCAAGATCAAACGGACGTACGCCGTCTGCCTGCTCAAAAGCAAAGCGGGCATCGCCGGTAGTCTCACCTACAACGTACATCGGGGCACGCTCACGCTCGGCAATCTTCTTTACATGCTCAATGTGCTCCTGGTCAATCAGAAGACCCATGCGCTCCTGAGACTCATTTGCAATGATTTCCTTTGAGGAAAGAGTCTTGTCACCTACAGGAAGCTTGGCCATCTCAATGAGTCCGCCGCACTCCTCAACAAGCTCGGAAAGACAGTTCACATGACCTGCAGAACCGTGGTCATGGATTGAAACGACCGGATTGGTCTCCTCCTCACAGAGGGCACGTACTACGTTGTAGTCACGCTTCTGCATCTCAGCATTTGCACGCTGTACGGCATTGAGCTCAATACCAGACGAATAGCGTCCGGTCTCAACGGAGCTTACAGAACCGCCGCCAAGGCCGATGCGGTAGTTGTCACCACCCAGGACAACAATCTTGTTTCCCTTCTGAGGCTCACCCTTCAGGCAATCACGCTTTGTGCCATAGCCTACACCACCGGCAAGCATGATTACCTTGTCATAGCCATACTGCTCATTATTCTCCTGATGCTCGAATGTCAGCAGGGAACCGCAAATCAGAGGCTGGCCGAACTTGTTTCCGAAATCTGAAGCACCGTTTGAAGCCTTGATAAGAATCTGCTCAGGGGTCTGATAGAGCCACTGACGCTCCTTCATACCCTTCTCCCACTTGCGGTTGGCATCATTTCTAGGATATGATGTCATATATACGGCAGTACCTGCAATCGGCCATGAGCCCTTGCCACCGCCCATACGGTCACGGATCTCACCGCCCGTACCTGTCGATGCACCGTTGAACGGCTCTACAGTTGTAGGGAAGTTATGTGTCTCTGCCTTCAGCGAGATGACTGTCTCAATATCCTTTATTACGAAATAGTCTGATGTAGAGTGATCCATCGGAGCGAACTGCTCTACTACAGGGCCCTGGGCAAATGCCACATTATCCTTGTATGCAGAAAGAATGTGGTTAGGATTCTCCTGAGTCGTTTTCTTGATCATCTGGAAGAGGCTTGACTCCATCTCCTTGCCGTCAATGATAAATGTACCGCCAAATATCTTGTGACGGCAGTGCTCTGAGTTGATCTGTGCAAAACCAAAGATCTCAGAGTCTGTCAGCTTGCGACCAATCTCAGCCTCAACCTTGTGAAGATAGTCCTTCTCTTCCTGCGACAGGGCAAGACCCTCCTGCTCATTGTAAGCATCAAGATCCTCAACGAACATGATTGGGGCAGGCTTGATGTTTACGGTAAATATCTCCTGATCAAGGCCCTCATACATACGCTGAAGCATCGGATCATGGGTTGCATCAGCCGATGCTACCGGAAAGTACTCCTCAATTCTGAGAATATCCTTCAGACCCATGTTCTGTGTTATCTCAACAGCATTTGTACTCCATGGAGTAATCATCTCACGGCGCGGTCCTACATAGTAGCCATCAAGTTTCTCCTTGTCCAGCAGGACTGCATTTCCATACAGCCAGCTGAGCTTTTCCCTGTCACTCTGGTTAAGTTCTGCAGAGCACTGGGTAGCTACCACAGTTCCTGCTTCTGTCTTAAAGAATAGAATCATATCTTTAATTAGGTGTTTTCTGACCGCAAAATTAGTTATCTTCGCGCAAAATTACGAACGAATGGATGAAAGAGTTATCCACATACAGAATGTAAGGGTAAATAATCTGAAAGGAATCACCCTTGACATCCCCCGCGACAAGTTCATTGTCATGACCGGACTATCCGGTTCCGGAAAATCCTCTCTGGCATTTGACACCCTGTACGCAGAGGGCCAGAGGCGCTATGTGGAGTCACTCTCGTCGTACGCCCGCCAGTTCCTTGGCAGGATGAAGAAACCGGAATGCGACTTCATGACCGGCATTCCACCTACAATTGCCATTGAACAGCGCAGCGGAAACAGGAATCCGCGTTCAACGGTCGGAACCTCAACTGAGATCTACGAATACCTGAGACTGCTTTTCTCCAGAATCGGTCAGACATATTCACCAGTCAGCGGAAAAATAGTCAAGAGACATGACACAGAGGACCTTCTCCGATGCATGCATGAATATCCGGACGGAGTAAGGTTCACTATCCTATCTCCATTCATCCTCAGAGGAGGACGCACTTTCCGCCAGCAACTGGAGACCAGTCTGAAGGAGGGTTTCACAAGACTTGACAGAAACGGTCATTTCGTATACATTGAAGACATACTTGGAAGTGAAGAGAAGTTCCATGAGGCAGAATCCTCACAGAAGGACCTGCTGGTACTGATAGACAGGCTCACGGCAGACCACACCAAAGAGACGGCCAGCCGTCTGCTTGATTCGGCCGAGACTGCATTCTATGAAGGAAACGGAGAATGCATGCTACGCTTCTACGACACTCCGGAAACCACGCTTCACACCTTCAGCAACAGGTTTGAGGCTGACGGCATCACATTTGAGGACCCTACAGACCAGCTGTTCTCCTTCAATTCGCCAATCGGAGCATGTCCTGTCTGCGAAGGATTCGGCAGGGTAATGGGAATTGACGAATCGCTGGTGATTCCAAACACCGCGCTGAGCGTATATGACGGGGCAGTAGTCTGTTGGCGTGGAGACAAGATGGGAGAATGGAAGACAGACTTCATCCTGCATGCTCCAGAGCACGACTTCCCGATATTCACCCCATACTATCAGCTGACACAGGCACAGAAAGACTATCTGTGGCACGGAAGCGGGCGCGGAGTTGACGAGAACGGCTGGGAAGAGACCTGCATCGACAGTTTCTTCCGCATGCTTGAGAAGAACCAGTACAAGATCCAGTACAGGGTGATGCTCTCACGCTACCGTGGAAAGACAACATGTCCTGAGTGTCATGGAACAAGACTAAGAAAGGAAGCTGGCTACGTCAGGGTTGGAGGAAAATCACTGCCGGAACTGGTTGATCTTCCGTTCAGCGAACTGAAGCTATTCTTTGACAACCTGAAACTAACTGAAGCAGAAGAGATTGCCGCAAAGAGAATACTAGCAGAAATAAATAACAGAATAAGGCTTGTCATTGAAGTCGGCCTGGAATATCTTACACTGAACCGTCTAAGCAATTCCCTCTCAGGAGGTGAAAGCCAGAGAATCAATCTGGTAACATCCCTGGGCAGCAGCCTGGTGGGTTCACTCTATGTGCTTGACGAACCGAGCATCGGTCTTCACAGCCGCGACACAAACCGTCTGATAAAGGTAATCAAACAACTGCAGCAGGTAGGAAATACCGTTGTAGTCGTGGAACATGACGAGGAGATCATACGTGAGGCAGACTACATCATTGACATAGGTCCTGGAGCCGGCAGAAATGGAGGCCAGGTTGTATATATGGGCGACATGTCTGACCTGAAATCAGGCACAGAGAGCTACACCGTCAGATACCTCCTTGGTGAGGAGAAGATTGAGAGGCCGCTCTCAGTACGTCCGTGGAACAACTGGATCCAGGTTACCGGTGCACGCCAGAACAATCTGAAGGGCATTGACGTGAAGTTCCCGCTCAACGTAATGACCGTCGTGACCGGTGTCAGCGGTTCCGGCAAGAGCACCTTGGTAAGAGACGTTTTCTATCTGGGCCTTAAGCGCTACTACAGCGAGACCAGCGAACGTCCGGGAGAATTCATCTCTCTTGACGGCGACCTGCAGATGGTTTCAGACGTAGAATTTGTGGATCAGGATCCCATAGGAAAGACATCCCGTTCAAATCCAGTTACATACGTCAAGGCATACGACGAAATCCGCAAGCTCTTTGCAGAGCAGCAGTCTGCAAAGCAGATGGGATTCCGTCCTACACACTTCTCATTCAATTCAGAGGGTGGCCGATGCGAAGAGTGCAAGGGAGAGGGCGTAATTACCGTCTCCATGCAGTTCATGTCTGACCTTCAGCTGGAATGCGAAAGCTGTCACGGAAAGCGTTTCAAGAGCGATGTCCTGGAAGTGACCTACCGGGAAAAGAACATCTGGGATATCCTTGAGATGACCGTCAATCAGGCCATCGAATTCTTCAGCGAGGCTTCCGGCAGTTCTGAAAGAAAGATCATTGCCAAACTGCGTCCCCTGCAGCAGGTAGGATTAGGCTACATCAAGCTGGGACAGCCTTCATCGACCCTGTCAGGAGGTGAGAGTCAGCGAGTAAAGCTGGCATACTACCTGAGCCTTGAGAAGAGCGAGCCTACCATATTCATCTTTGACGAGCCTACGACAGGACTTCATTTCCACGACATCAGACAGCTCCTTGACTCATTCAATGCCTTGATAGAGCGCGGTCATACCGTTGTAATCATTGAGCACAACCTGGATGTCATCAAATGCGCAGACCACATCATTGACCTGGGTCCTGAAGGTGGTGCCAATGGCGGTACAGTTGTCGTAGAGGGAACGCCAGAAAAAGTAGCGGCCTGTGCAGAATCCCACACAGGCCGATACCTTAAGGAGAAGCTTTAACTCCCCCACTGTTTGATTATCAGAGAACCTTCAGGTCAAGTGACTGGAGATCTGAATCCATTGATGAGCAGCCATACAGGATCTTGTAGTTACCTGGCATAACTGAAAGCTCGTCAATCTTCTCGTCATAGTACTCAAATGCCTCTGGAGTAAGCTCAATTGCAACGTTCTTTGTCTGGCCAGGAGCAAGAGTTACTCTCTTGAAGCCCTTCAGACCCTTGATAGGAGCTGTAGGATTGTCAAGACTCTTTACATATACCTGAACAATCTCAGTACCCTCAACAGAACCGGTATTTGTAACAGGAACTGTCAGTGTTACGTTCTTGCCAGCCTTGATTGAAGACTTTGAGAGCTTACCCTCACCGTATGCATATGTTGTATAGCTAAGGCCATAACCGAATGCATAGAGAGGAGTGCCATGGAAGTAACGGTATGTACGGCCCTCCATGCTGTAATCCTCAAAGTCAGGAAGCTGATCTGTTGAAGCATAGAATGTTACAGGAAGCTTGGCAGATGGATTGCAGTCACCGAAGATGATCTCAGCAAGAGCCTGTGAGCCACCCTGACCACCATACCATGCCTGGATAAGTGCATCGTACTGATCCTCGATGCTGCCAAAGCCCATGCAAGAACCAGAGCAGTTGACCAGGACAACAGGCTTGCCTGTAGCGTGCATTGCACGAACCAGACGCTGCTGAACTGCAGGAATCTCAATATCGGCCTTGTCACCGCCTTCACCTTCCATAGAAGGATTGATACCACCTATTACTATAATAGCATCGGCATCAGCATACTTAGCAGTAAGGTCGCTGAACTCAGCAATGTTCTGCTCGCAGAAGAGAGTGCTCAGAGATGCGAACTGACCGGTTGTGTGTGTGTACTCAACCTTAACATCGTAAGACTTGCCGGCTACTACTGGGAATGACTTGTAGAGCTGAACGCCACCACGACGGCCAAAACCGCCAAAGCCACCGAAACCACGGCCTGCGCCACCCTTGACTTCCTCAACAACCTTACCGTTTACAGTAAGCTTGAAGCCATTGTCACCATTGATGTTGTATGCCAGATTACCGTCAAAGTCAGGAACGATCTTACCGGAAATCTTTACAGAGATATTCTCCTTCTCAACACCATCGGCAAAGTTGTATGCGCCGAATGTGCTGAAGTTGATCTCATTGTAGTAATCAGCAACGGCTGGCTTGCCAGAGAATGTAGGATTGTTGAAGAACTCTACATAGAGGCCCTTGCCGTCATTGAAATCAGCATTGTGCTGGATTGTCCTGTACTCGTTGGTAAGCTCACATGCCTTCTCATATACTACCTCTACACCAGGAACAGCTGCCCTGATACCATCAAGAAGGGAATGCTTGTGCTCATCTGTTGGAGAACCGCCATACTCACCGTTGAGCATACCTGCATCATCTGCATTAGGACCTACAACGGCAATCTTCTTCAGGTTCTTTGAAAGAGGAAGGGTGTTATTCTGGTTCTTGAGCAGAACCATTGACTGACGAGCAGCCTCAACAGCAAGCTCGTGATTTGACTCAGAGCTGATTACATCCTCACCAAGATTTGCCCAAGGAAGATTCTCGGCTGGATCAAACATACCAAGCTCAAAACGGCCGGTAAGTACGCGTCTCAGGGCAACGTCAATGTCAGACTCGTTGATAAGACCGTTCTCAAGTCCACCGACAAGTGACATGAAGCTCTTACCGCACTCCAGGTCAGTACCGGAAAGAACTGCATCAACAGAAGCAGAAACTGCATCCGGATGAGTACCGTGCTGGTTCTTGTTGTAGAAGTTGTTGATGGCCTCGCAGTCTGTCAGGACAATTGCCTCATAGCCCCACTTCTCACGAAGGATGTTTGTAAGCAGACGGTCGCTACCGCAGCAAGGCTCACCCTCATAACGGTTGTAAGCGCACATTACCTCACGTACGTCACCTTCAATGACAAGCTTCTTGAATGCTGGCAGATATGTCTCCCAGAGGTCACGCATTGAAACTACGGCATCGAATCTGTGACGCTGTGGTTCCGGACCGCTGTGAACAGCATAGTGCTTTGCGCAGGCATGAGTCTTGTAGTAACGCTTGTCACTACCCTGCATACCCTTTACGTTTGCCACACCGAGTACACCCATCAGATATGGATCCTCACCGTAGCTCTCCTGGCCACGACCCCAACGTGGATCACGGAAAATGTTCACATTAGGACACCAGAATGTAAGTTCAGGATTTCCTGGTACATAATTTGCACCCATTTCAACATTGAAAACTCTCTCTGAACGGTTCCAGTTTGCACGAGCCTCGTCAGAAACAGTCTCAAACACATCATACACAAGCTGTTCGTTGAACGATGCACCCATACCGATTGGCTGCGGATAGACAGTGTAGCCACCCTGTCTTACGCCGTGGCATGCCTCGCTCCACCAGTTGTAAGATGGAATACCAAGTCTGTCAACCGAAACAGACTTGTTCATGATAAGACCCACCTTCTCTTCAGGAGTCAGAAGAGACATAAGGTTTTCAACTCTTTTCTCTGTACTCAGAGAAGGGTTCTGGAATGGGTATTCATACTTACCCCCACCGCATGACACCATGAAGGCAGCCATGCACAGAACCATAGAGGATACTGTTTTTTTGAGCATTGTTATAAAAATTTATGAATGTCAGTTTAAAGACGAACAAGCCTGTCCATATTTCAGGACAGGCCTGTCTTTTATTTAGTCAGGGGTGGATTACCACTCCATCTTGGTCATACGAACGTATGATGCGTAGCGCTTCTGAGCCATCTCCTGAGCAGCATCGAACAGCTGCTGAGCCTCTGCAGGATACTGCTTCATGACTGATGCGTAACGAACCTCGCCCTTCAGGAACTCCTGGAACTTATCCCACTGTGGTTCCTTTGAATCAAGGCAGAACGGATTCTTGCCCTCCTCTTCAAGAGCTGGGTTGAATCTCCACAGGTGCCAGTAACCGCATTCTACTGCCTTGGCCTCCTCAGCCTGGCTCTTACCCATACCGGCCTTCAGACCGTGGTTGATACATGGAGCGTATGCAATCACGAGTGATGGACCTGGATAAGCCTCGGCCTCGCGGATAGCCTTGAGTGTCTGAGCCTGGTCAGCACCCATTGCAATCTGGGCAACATATACGTAACCGTATGTTGTTGCAATCATACCAAGGTCTTTCTTGCGTACGCGCTTGCCGCTTGCAGCGAACTTGGCGATAGCACCCAGAGGAGTAGCCTTTGAAGACTGACCACCGGTATTTGAATATACCTCAGTATCAATTACAAGGATGTTTACATCCTCACCAGAAGCAATTACATGGTCAAGACCACCGTAACCGATATCGTATGATGCACCGTCACCACCGATGATCCACTGGCTGCGCTTTACAAGGTAATCCTTGAGCTCAAGGATCTTCTTGCAGGTATCGCAACCGCAAGCCTCGCATGCTGCAACAATCTGTGGAGCAAGAGCCTTGGTAGCATCGGCATCGTTCTTCTTCTCAATCCACTCGGTGAAGAGAGCCTTCATGCTGTCGTTGCAGCACTCGCAGCTCTGAGCCTCAACCATGAGAGCATCAAGACGCTGGATCATCTTCTTGTTGGCAAGCTTCATACCCAGACCGAACTCGCAGAAGTCCTCAAACAGTGAGTTAGCCCAAGCTGGACCCTGACCCTTCTCATTAGTTGTATAAGGTGTTGATGGGATTGAACCAGAATAGATTGATGAGCAACCGGTAGCGTTTGCAACCATCTCACGGTCACCGAAGAGCTGAGAGATCAGCTTGACATATGGAGTCTCACCGCAACCAGAGCATGCACCAGAGAACTCAAACAGAGGAGTAGCGAACTGGCTGTTCTTTGGGCTCTGCTTGATGTCAATCAGATCCTGCTTGCTCTTAACGTTCTTGACGCAGTAATTCCAGTTTGCAGCCTCAGCCTCCTGGCCTTCAAATGGAACCATCTTCAGGGCAGAACCGCCGAGCTTTGGATTACCTGGACATACGTCAACGCAGTTACCGCAACCAAGGCAGTCCATAACGCCTACCTGCATACGGAACTTCATACCCTTGATAGCTGCTGGAGCCTTGATCTCAATAGCCTCTGCATTGAGACCTGCAGCCTCAGCATCATCCATTACGAATGGACGGATACAAGCGTGAGGGCAAACGTATGCACACTTGTTACACTGGATACACTTCTCAGCATCCCATACTGGAACGAATGCACTTACACCGCGCTTCTCATATGCAGATGTACCGTTTGGCCATGTACCGTCGATGCTCTCCTTGAATGCGCTTACAGGCAGGAGGTCACCGTCCTGAGCGTTGATTGGACGTACAACCTTGTTGATGAACTCTGGATCGTCGTTTGCAGCTGGAGCAGGAATCTCAAGATTTGCCCATGCAGGATCAACAGCAAGAGTCTTGTACTCACCACCGCGGTCAACAGCAGCGTAGTTCTTGTTTACAACATCCTCGCCCTTCTTGCCATAAGACTTTACGATGAACTTCTTCATCTGCTCGATAGCAAGGTCAACAGGGATAACCTCTGTAATGCGGAAGAATGCAGACTGGAGGATTGTGTTGGTACGGTTACCAAGACCAATCTCCTGAGCAATCTTTGTAGCGTTGATATAGTAAACTGTGATATTGTTCTTTGCGAAGTAAGCCTTAACCTTTGCTGGCAGGTTGGCAGCAAGCTCGTCGCCCTCCCAGATAGTGTTCAGCAGGAATGTACCGTTCTTCTGAAGACCACGGGTAACATCGTACATGTGCAGGTAAGCCTGAACGTGGCAAGCAACGAAGTTAGGAGTGTTAACCAGATATGTTGAACGGATTGGAGTATCACCGAAACGCAGGTGTGAGCAGGTGAAACCACCTGACTTCTTTGAGTCGTATGAGAAGTATGCCTGGCAGTGCTTGTCAGTGTTGTCACCGATGATCTTTACAGAGTTCTTGTTAGCACCTACGGTACCGTCAGCACCAAGACCGAAGAACTTGGCCTCAAACATGCCGGCACCACCTACAGCTACATCCTCACCTACTGGAAGTGAAGTGAATGTAACATCGTCGTTGATACCAAGTGTGAAGTGGTTCTTTGGCTCTGCCATTGCAAGGTTGTCATAAACTGCAATGACCTTGGCTGGAGTAGCATCATTTGAACCAAGGCCGAAGCGGCCACCTACGATGGTAGCGTTCATTGCCTTCAGCTCAGCGCACTCCTGGAATGCCTCAACAACGTCAAGGTACAGAGGCTCGCCATGAGCACCTGGCTCCTTGGTACGGTCAAGAACTGCAATCTTCTTGGCAGTCTTAGGCATTACAGCGCTCAGATACTTGATTGAGAATGGACGGTACAGGTGAACTGAAACAAGTCCCACCTTCTGGCCCTGAGCCTGCAGATAGTCAACAACCTCCTTTGCAGCCTGGGTTACAGAACCCATTGCCACGATTACGCGCTCTGCATCGGCAGCACCGTAATATGTGAATGGAGCGTACTCACGACCGGTGATCTTTGAGATTTCCTTCATGTAGTCAGCTACGATTTCAGGAACTGCATCGTAGTACTGGTTACAGATCTCACGGTGTGTGAAGAATGTATCAGGATTCTCAGCCATACCGCGTGATACAGGCTTGTTTGGATTCAGAGCTCTGTCACGGTACTCCTTGAGAGCCTTCTGGTCAACAAGTGGACGGAGGTCTTCCATATCCATTGCCTCAATCTTCTGGATCTCATGTGATGTACGGAAACCGTCAAAGAAGTTCAGGAAAGGAACTCTTGACTTGATGGTTGCAAGGTGTGCAACACCAGCCAGGTCCATTACTTCCTGTACAGAACCCTCTGCCAGCATGGCGAAACCGGTCTGGCGGCATGCCATTACGTCCTGGTGGTCACCGAAGATACAC
>JAKSIY010000048.1 GCA_024398535.1 Bacteroidaceae bacterium | reverse complement strand
ACGTTACCTACTTGATTCTGGCATTGACGGAATCCCATCGGCAACAAATGACATGCAGTACGGTACACACTTCATGTTCGGTTTCAAAGCCGGACACTTTTTCCTTGAAGACTATTTCTGCGGCCAGTTCAACAAGCTGTTTGACACGGCAGCTGGAGGCCCGAACGCAGGCATCAGCATAACAACCTGCAAGATAGGATGGGTGTTCTAACGATTTTGGGGACAGGTCATCGAACGTTCGATGACCTGTCCCCAAAATCGGTCACTCCCTAATCAGAACCTTCTTGCCGTCAATGATGTTGATCTGGCCATTTGCAGGGTTTGCAACAGGCTTTCCAGTCAGGTCATATACCTTTCCGTCTGATGCCTGAGTGTCACTGACGATAGGCTGGACAGCATCTGGCTTAGCAGGGTTGTTGACATAGATCAGTTTTGCATTTGCATTGAACATCTCTACTGTGCCGCCATCGTCAGGAACGCCTGTTGCTGTTATGTAGTAATAGCCGCTCTGAATGTCTGATGGTATGGTACATGTGGTTGGTACATTTCCAAGGTATGGCTGCTTACTGGTGAACTGGTTTGACCAGATTTTCTTTAATAGTATATGGTTTCCCTCCATGTCGTCAAGGCATGCCCATATAACACCGTCAAAGGTGTTGTATGAATCTGCTTTGTACAGTTGGTCAAACTGAATCTTGTATCTGTCACCAGGACTGAATGTTGTCTTGGTCTGGTCACATGTCATGTTTCTCAGCTGGAATACATGGTTGTTTATGGTATCTTCCGGTGCAAAATTCACAATCATTGCCACTCCGTTTGAACCATAATTGACAGTATATGGTTCATAGGTGCTGTTTTTGTTTATGTTCTCTCCTTCTACAGGAATCAGCCTGGTTAGAAGGAAGTATGCGTTTCCGGAACCTTCCCATCCCCAATTTACGTGATAGTAGTCAACATGGTCAATATACTTTACTCCGTCAATGACAAAGATATGGCCAAAACTGCCATCCTCTGCCATGCCTTTGTACAGCACAGGATGACCGGCTTTCAGTTCCTGCTGTAAACGTGGTGCCCACTGGTCTGCTCTTACATACTGCTGTGCAATCAGGCTGCTTCCGGCATCATAGCCAAGATGGTCATGGGCCGGACTTGGGATATGCCCGAGTGATGAGCCAGATCCGGATGGACTGAATGATGCGCTGATGCCTGTAGATGCTGCATAGCAGAGCGTTGCTAAGGCATCGGCCTGTTCCTGGGTGTAACTTACATTCTTATATGTCTCAAGAATGTTGTCCCAATCAAACTTTATGGTTGAAAAATCCACGTAGATATCAGTTGTATAACTACTCATTTTTGATGTGTACTCCTCAACGCCGGTTCCATAATCCTGAGGCCATTTGTAGTAGCGCATTACCTGGGCAAGGGCTGTAGGACCACAACCTACAACGGCACGTTTTCCATCTGAAAATACTGGGCACTTACCGTTATACGGAGCACCCTGTTTGAACATGATGCCGCCGAGCAATGGCTCAATATTCACCTCTTCAGTTGCGCTCGATGCATAGAAAGCTTCCTCTGTTGTCATCAGTCCGGACTCAATGGCTTGTAATGCCTGTGCATAGCAATTCATCATTTCCAGCATGCCTTGTGGGATGTCAGAAAAGTCAATGCCGCCTTCTGTTGAGTAGCCAAGGATTTCCGGCATGCGGTCATCGGCTGATACAAGGACATAGCCGTCAGTTCCACTCTGTGATGAATAAAGGTAGAAGGCTTCATGCTCTTTGTTGATTTCCGGCCTGTTCATCAGTTTTGATGATGGGACCATTCTCAACTGGTTACTGGCACCGTTCCTTGAAGGCGCCTTTCTACTGTCGTCGCCCATAAGTACGCTGCGTGCTATGGATTCTGACTCAATTACAGTTCTCTGTCTTCCGAATGATGTACTGCTGATTGCCAGTAGCATACAAACGGGAAAAAGTATCTTTCTCATCTGACTGTGTGGTTTGTCTTTTTAGCCCACAAATGTACTTATAATCCTGGATGCCGGGGCTCAAAAAACTGGTAAAATGCCTATCTTTGCAGAAAATAAAAACCATACAATGAAGAAACTTGTTTTACTGCTGGGTGCAATGATTCTGGCACTCATGAATTCATGTGACGGTAAGGTTGATCCGGATCAGGCCGGCGATGCCAAGGTCACTACTGGTGAAATGCTGTCATGTACCGGAACCACTGCGTACCTGTCATGTTCTATTGAACTTCCGGAGGGAAGAGAACTCAACAGAGACTGCTTTGCTTACATGCTGGTATCGGACAAAGACAATCCCCAGCTTCCAAGTACAAGCGGAAGCATCGCCTTCTTCCCTGGCAAGACTGATTATCTGGTACATGATGATGTAGCCTGCTCTCTTGTGCTGAGAGATGCTGACGGCATCTGCACTGCAAACTTTACCGGTCTGCTGCCAAGTACAAAGTACTACTATACCGTAGTGCTGGTCATGGCAGACGGTTCAGGCAATCCTTCCCAGCTGGTCTATGGCAAGGTTAAGAATTTCAGTACTTTGGATGATACCACAACTCCAGTCATTACCGGAAAGGTAGTTGAAAAGAGTGCAAGCACGGCAGTGATTTCATGCTATGCCAACACTCCTGGCGGTTTTGGCCTGGAACCTGATTATAAGGTGTTCATCGTTCTTTCAGAATCGGTCAACCCATTCGCTGATGATCCACAGAAGCAGTGCCAGGAGGCCAGGAAGCAGGCAAACGGCACTTACACAGCAGAATTCAAAAACCTCATGGCTGGAACAGAATACTATTATGCTGCTGTCATGGAGGTTTATGACGACGGTGACGTGGAGACCCTTTACGGCGAAGTCAAGTCTTTCCTGACTCCTGGTGGAGCTATGATTGTCACAGGCAAGGCCGATTATGTCACAGACAGGACTGCCACACTGCGATGCACGGCAACCGTTCCTGAAGGAATGCGTCTTCCGTTGGTCACAGGTGCACCAGGCGACTATTTAGCTTACATGCTTGTTTCAGACAAGAGCGACATTGTATATACCGATGCAGAATCCGCGCTCAACGGCATCATCCGCAAGACACTGTTGTTTGCCGGCAATGATGCTTATGTGGAAGTTACCGGACTGAGGCCAAATACTCAGTACTATTATTGTGCCGTGCTGGTTTATGTTGACAAGGAAACAAAGAATACCAAGGTTTACTATGGTGGCGTGCAGAGTTTCAAGACCGAGGCCAATACTTCCAAAGACCTTGTGGTAGAGGCTACTGATGTTACTTGCCGCTCAATCACATTCTCAGCACAGTATTTAGGTTCAGAAGAACTTGATGTGCTCCAGACAGGTTCAATTTACTACACCACAAGACCTGCAACAACGGTTGAGGAGATAAGAAGTGGCGATCATGCCGGATATGGAAACGTAGATGTTGACAGTGAAGGTCGTTTCTCCGCACAGATTGGCGGTCTTTCTCCTTGTGAGAAATTCTACTTCTATGCCGAGATTAACATCAAAGGCAAGACTATCTACAGCGATGTTGCAGTCGGCCAAACAACAGAGTTTACCAGCAACACCAATGGTCACGAGTATCTGGACCTTGGTCTGTCAGTTTACTGGGCAGTCTGCAATGTAGGCGCAAGCTCAAGAGAAGAGCCAGGCACGTTGTTCAAATGGGGTGAAACAGAGCCATACGATCCTAACAAAGAATACAAGTGGTACGATCATTGGGATAGCGAAAAACAGCATGAAGTTTACAGCAAGTATGTTCTCAGTGAAGAAATGGGCGATGTCGTTGATAACCTTGCCTTTTTGGAGAGCTGCGATGATGCCGCATCCGTTAACATGGGTGGGGACTGGCGTATGCCAACTGAAGCCGAATACCGTGAACTAACCCAGTTGCTGCGAATGTCAATGAAGCGCATCTATAATGACAACGGAGCTGTTGTCGCTATGCAATTCTCCAGCTATGATGGTCAAGATATCTATTTCCCGACTACACATTTCTCTGGCGGTTATTATATGATTTCTGATACTCCGAAGAATTTGGATGTGCCAAGCTTTTTCTTCACCAGAAATAACTGGGGCGTCTCCGGATGGTATCAAAGAGACTATTATTTTGCAGTCCGCGGCGTAATTGAATAAAGTGGAGAAAGTCTCAAAGTTAACTGGATTCTGGCAGTGTCTGGGCAGACTGTGGCGCATGGCCGGCAGAGAGAATGCCGGGCGTGTGGCGGTCCGATGCCTGATAGGTGTCGTAGGGATAGCGGCATCGCTGGCGTTCGTGTGGATATGCAAGCGCCTTGTTGACATTGCTACCGGCAACATTGATGCAGACCTGCGCGTGAACATCGGTCTCATGGTGGCAATCATGCTGGTTCAGCTAAGCAATAACATTCTGGCCAGCTACTATGAGGGGCTGATACTGGTGCGCATTGAGAACAACCTGCGCGGCAGACTGTTCCAGCATGTAATGCGCAGCCGCTGGAACGGACGTGACGCGCTTCATAGCGGAGATACCGTTAACCGCCTTGAGACAGACATTTATACAATTACCGAATTGATAGCCACCCGTCTGCCGGACATAATCATAACCCTCGGCCAGCTGGTCTGCGCATCGGTCTTCCTCTTCATGATGAAACCCGGACTGCTGTGGGTGCTGCTGGCAATCATGGTCGTGGCTGTAGTATCCAGCAGGCTCTGTTTTTTCCGGATACGCAAGCTGTCGGCAGAAATCCGTGCCAAAGATGCCCAGGTGCAGTCATTCATGCAGGAAAACCTGCTGCACCGGGTGCTGGCCCTTACCCTGATAGGCGTTGACAGGGTTACCGGTCGTATGGACCAGCTTCAGGGTGAATTGTATGATGTCAATGTCAAGAGGCTTAATTTCAATTCGGTTGCCCGCGTGTTCATGTCATTGGGCTTTGCTGCCGGTTACCTGTCGGCCTTTCTGTGGGGCGTGCTGGGAATACGCAGCGGAGCCGTGACCTTTGGTATGATGACCGCGTTTCTGCAGTTGGTAGGCCAGGTGCAGGGCCCGATATCGCAGATAGCCCGCTATATTCCGTCGGTAATCCACTCCCTGGCCAGCGTTGACCGTCTCAGTGAACTTGAAGATCTTGAAACTGAGCCGACTGAAGGGAACGTCCTGCTGCAGGGCCTTCCCGGAATACAGGTTGACAACGTCACCTTTGGATATGAAAAGGACAAACCTGTTATTGAGAATTTCAGCTGCACATTCCAGCCGGGCAGCATGACCGCAGTTATGGGACCGACCGGTGCAGGAAAGAGTACCCTTATCAGGTTGATACTGGGACTGATGACCCCAGAGAAAGGCTCCATCAGAATCTATGACGAAAACATGACTGTCGATGCCGGACCGTCAGCGCGCTGTAATTTCATGTACGTACCTCAGGGCAACTCCATGATGAGTGGCTCCATTCGTGACAATTTCCTACTGGCCAATCCTGAAGCCACGGAGTCTGACATGACCGATGCACTCAGGCATGCATGTGCCCAGTTTGTCCTGGAACTTCCTGACGGACTTGATACCGTATGTAGCGAATTGGGTGCCGGACTCAGTGAAGGCCAGGCACAGCGAATTGCCATAGCACGTGCCCTGTTGCACAAGGGCCAGATTCTGATTCTTGACGAATCAACCAGCGCCCTTGACTCTACCACTGAGGATCACATTCTGTCAGACATCCGCCAGAACCTTCAGGGCAAGCGCACCATAATCTTCATCACCCACCGCAAGACCGTGGCTGACGTTGCCGATGCTGTGGTCGATTTTGGGGACAGGTCACAAAAACGTAAAAACACGCATGAGGAATCTGTATAAAGCTTTGCTGGCAATATCAATTCTTGCATTTGCCTGCTGTGATAATAAATCAGGCGAATCAAATCACCCGGAGCCTGGTGTTTATGGATTTGGCGTGAGTAATGTTCAAATGCTCACTGCAGACGTGCAGGCACAAGTGGTGCTGCCGGACCAGATAGCCGCTGATTTTGAACTGGGTTTTGAGGTGTCAGAGGACATGACTTTTCCCGAAGGGACAACAACCCGATGCAAGGTAAAGTACTACAATCCTGATGGGACCTATTCTCATTCCCTGACAGGACTGCGTGACAGTACGACATACCGTGTGCGGGCATATATGATCAATCAGATGTGCTTTTATTCCAGTAGCCCAATAACTGTCACTACGTTGAAATTCAGATGTGTTGATCTGGGGCTAAGTGTCAAGTGGGCGACTGTGAATGTCGGCGCTGCAAGGCCAGAAGAGTATGGTGACTACTTTGCCTGGGGTGAAACCGAACCAAAGATGGAATATAGCTGGGCCACCTACAAGTACTGCAATGGCTCTGATGATTCTATGACCAAGTATTGCAATAAAAGCCGTTACGGTTACAATGGTTTCACAGACAGTAAGACTGTACTTGATCCCGATGACGATGCGGCTCATGTGAACTGGGGTGGCTCCTGGCGCATTCCAACTGCCGAAGAACATGATGAACTTCGCAACACGGACAATTGTTCCTGGGTATGGACTACCTTGCATGGCGTTGCCGGTTACAAGGTTCAGAGCAAGAAGCCTGGATATACTGATAACTGGATATTCCTGCCGGCTGCAGGTTACCATTACGAAGCAACCCAGGACCACGTGGGCAGCATCGGCCACTACTGGACCAGTTCATTCTATACTGAAAGCCCTCGGCGCGAGTATGATCTCAGTTTCAGCCCCTCTGATGTGAGCAGGCTCCGCAGTTACCGTTGCGACGGACTTTCAATCCGCCCCGTCTGCCCATAATCCTGGCTAATTCCTATAATCAGGAAAGGAGTTTCCTGACGGCTGCAGATATGGCTTTTCCGTCTGCCAGACCTGCCATCATCTTTGTAGCGACACCCATGACCTTGCCCATGTCTGCAATGCCAGTGGCTCCCACGCTGCTGATAATCTCTTTCAGCTTCTGCTCAATCTCTTCAGCAGAAAGCTGCTTTGGCAGATATGCGTCAAGGATCGATGCCTCTGCCATCTCTTTGTCTGCAGCATCCTGCCTTCCGGCTGCAATAAACTGTTCTGCAGTCTCTTTGTGCTGCTTTACCAACTTCTGGATGATCTTGAAGATGTCACCATCCTGAAGTTCCTTGCTGCCTCCTTCTGCAGTCTTTGCAAGAAGTATGGCAGACTTGATTGATCTGACTGTGTTGAGACGTGTCTGGTCCTTTGCCTTCATTGCCTCAACGATATCCTTCTGAATCTGTTGTTCGAGTGCCATGTTGTTTTTTCTTTTTATGGGGACAGGTCATCGAACGTTCGATGACCTGTCCCTGAAACGTTCGATGACCTGTCCCCAAAACCGTTAAAGACCAAGCTTCTTCTTGATGTCCTTAGGAAGGGCGTTCTTGTTTACCATGAAGTCCATGGTCTTTGCAACGATGAAGTTCTTTGACATGTACCAGATACCGTCATACTCACCGGAGATGCCCCATGAGTTCTTTACCATGTAGTACTCGCGACCGGTCTGGTCTTTGGCGATGCCGAAGATGAGCATGCCGTGGTCATCGGTCAGTGTCCAGTCGTCAAACTCCTTCTGGCGCTGCTCCTGTGAAGGAACAGACTCAACAAGGTTCACACCCTGCTCTCTGATCTTGTTGACCTTTTCTGCAGCAGAGAGCTTGAGCCAGTGTGCCATGTCAGAACCTGTCTGGTCTGCATTCTCTGTGTCATAGAGCAGTGCAAGTCCCTGACGGGTAAAGCCGTCCTCACTTACGTCGCCGCCCCATGCTACGGTGTAGCCCTGCTCGATGGCGTTGTCAATTACGCGTGCCATCTCATCGATAGGAAGGTTCCATGAACCAGGCTGACGCCAGTTGTCCTGTACCTCTACTGCAAATTCTGTATAGAATGGGTGATGTGTGTACGATGTGATTGAGATGTAGTCATTCCAGTCAAGGCCAAGGCTCTGTGCAAAGCTCTTTGGGGTGTAGTTCTTACCTTCATAGGTGAACTCCTCTGGGCACTCGCCAAGGTATGCATCAAGAATGCCCTGCAGACCGTTCTTCCATGCTGGGTTCAGGGTCTTGGCTGTTGAGTGGGCAACTGCGTTCACGTATGGCTCCATAACCTCAAACAGCTGGTTGAAGTTGTTCAGGGTGTCACCGTAGAGTGTACCTGGCAGTGGCATTGCGTCCTCTGGGCAGATACCGTAGTTCTGAAGGACGTACAGCACGTCATAGGCAGAACCGCCCTGGCTGAACTGAGCATCGCCATGCATGCGTACCTTGGTAACGGCACGGTCCAGATAGTTCTTGTTGCAGACGAACATTTCACAAAGGTCATAGGTCTTCTTTGACTTCTTCAGGATTTCTGCCTCAAAGAAAGACAGGGTAGAGTAGTTCCAGCAGGTACCTGAACGAGACTGGTTCTTGATAGATGTGATTGGAATCTCCTTAACTACAGTGAAGACTGGCTTGTTGTCATCCTTCTTCTGATCCTCTGCTTTTGGCTGTGCCATGGCAGACATGGCACAAAGGACCATAGAGGCCATGATGAATAGTTTTTTCATAGTGCTTTTGTAAGTTTTGTTTCTTTCTGACTACAAAAATAGTGTTTTTTTTGTTTTCAACGCAATGGCTCGCCTACGAACGATGCCTCTGCGTCATTCTCATCAAGCCTGAACACCATGAAGTTCTTGTTGCTCTCTGTGTATGGTGCCCAGTCGCCACCGTCAGGTCCGTTAGGGTCTGAGTACTTGGCAAAGTTACTCCACGCTGTCAGCATCTTTTCTGAAAGATCCCAGTCTCCCTGGGTCCATGGCCTCCAGCAGTGCTCAAGTGACTTGAATACAAACCACAGGTCCGATGAGTGGAATGCACCGCTCAGGCGGTCCTGCGGGTGTGAACCGTCGTCCGGGAGCGGACGTGCAAACTGGTAAGCCCATGCCTTGCCGCCGTTCTGTTCACGGTTCAGGCAGAAATCCCTGATCTGTGTGCCCATGTTGCCGGCATCGTTCAGGGTATATCCAATCATATAAGGTACCTGGTTCAGTGAATTGTCAAGACATGCTTCGTCAAAGCCCTCAGTAAGCACATAGCCGTCAATGTAAGGTGAGATAGGCGATGCTGTCAGTACGCTACGCTTGCCGGTGACACTTGTGTAGAGGGTTCCAAGTGCAAAGATTGTCTCTGTAGATGCGGCACGGAGCTGACGCAGTGATGTCATGTTGGCCCAGTCTGCCACCTCCTTGACAGACTGCTCGGCATCGGCCAGTGTCAGCTGGCTCTGCTGAGGCATCATCATAGGCATGCGCATGCCGCCAGGAGCTGCTGCCGTAGCTGTCGGCTGTGGGGCGCGTGGCAGCTGCAGACCGCTTCCACTCATGATTACTGCCTTGTTGTACAGGCCTTTGGTGAGTGGCGATGCACTCAGGAACTTGACGCTGCGGCCGCCGGCGCTCTGTCCAAAGAGCATCACGTTGTCTGGATCGCCGCCAAACTGGGCGATGTTGCGCTTTACCCATCTGAGTGCCTCAATCTGGTCAAGTGTTCCCCAGTTGCCGGTTGCGTGCTCAGGGTCTTCTGCAGAGAGCTCTGGGTGCGCAAAGAATCCGAACGGTCCCACGCGATAGTTGAATGAAACCAGTACCACGTCCTTTGCTGCAAACTCCTTGCCGTCAAACTCAGGCTCAGAGCCCCAGCCTTCACGCATGCCGCCGCCAAAGATCCATACAGCAACAGGTAGCTTCTTCTCAGGCTGGCCCGATGCCGTTGTCCATACGTTCAGGTAAAGGCAGTCCTCGCTGTATGCCTTCTCTTCTCCATAGCCCCATTCCGTGGTGTAGTTGCCGTCATAGTGGGCAGCCTGGAATGGCGGATGCCCGAATGAGTCACAGACCCTGACTCCCTCCCAGGGAATTACAGGCTGCGGGGCTCTCCAGCGGTTCTGGCCGGTTGGAGGCGCTGCGTATGGTATGCCACGGTAAACGGTTACTCCAGGGATTTCTGTGTTGACACCCTGAATCTGTCCACCTTCAATGCTGAGGATGGGATTGCTTTTCTCTGTAGAGCATGCTGCCAGTGCAATTGCGCTGAGAAGCAGAGAGGTAAATTTGTTCATATCCTTGTTTGAAGTATATAATATGTGTCAAAGATAATAGGTATATTTGCCACATGCAAATTGAGAGAGTGAAAAGAGACCGGTACATTCCTGCATACTGCCTAGCCATATTGATGGCTGCGGTGGCAATGGTGCGTCTTGCCCTCTTGAATCCGCATGTTCTCTTTCAGTTCCAGGAGCAGCAGCTCTTCATGTCCGGGTGGGATTTCTTCCGTGAGACCATGCACCGTCCTGGCGGTCCGTTCACATGGGCCGGCCTGTATCTGCAGCAGTATTTCTACTACCCGGTTATTGGTGCTGCGATGCTTGCCTTGGTCTGGGTGTGCGGGTTTCTGACATCGGTACGTGCATTCCGCCTAAGGGGTGTGCTGTCAGCCGTTGCTGTCCTGCCGGTTGCAGGACTCATGAGCGCTCTGCTCTGTACCGGATACTGGATATATGTTTTTAAGGTTCCGGAATATGCATTCACTCCGTCGCTGATGTATCTGGCATCGATGCTTGTGTGCCTGGGACTGTGCAGACTGCGCCTAGCAGTAATCTGGCAGTCATTGGTCTGCATCATTTACATGCTCTTTGGACTGTGGTGGCTCAGGATTGCCATGGTCCCTGAAACGCTCAGGATTACGTTCTACGTGTCATTCTTCTCTGCTTTGCTCTTTGGACCAGTGTCGCTCATTGACAGATGGTCGTTAAGGCTTCCTTTTGCAGTCGGGGTGATTTTTGCTCTGGGAGCATCGCTGTTCCTCTGGTTCTACACCGGGGCCAACACCTACAGGAGCGATGCATACCGCATAGAGATGGTTATGTCACGTGCCATTGAGGAGGGACGCTGGCAGGATGCTGTCGATGCCGCACAGACACTGGATACCGGAAGTGCCGTTACCAAGGCAACCCGTCAGGTCTGGCTGATGCGTCAGGTGGCTCTGATGAACCTAGGAAAGATGGGGTCGGAACTGTACGCCTATACAAACAACACCGTCCTGCCCAGGGCTACGGCGGGTGTCAAGGTCCACATGGTTGAGGTTGGCGGACCGCTTCTCTATTTCATGAACGGAAGGACTCATTTTGCATACAGATGGTGCATGGAGAACATGGTTGAGTACGGACCGTCAGTTGCGCGGCTCAGGCTCATGACCATGTGCGCAATAGTCAATGCCGAGGATGACCTGGCACGCAGGTATCTTGGAATCCTGTCCAGAACCCGTTTCTACAGGAAGTGGGCAACTGAACAGTATGCTTTGCTTGAAGACCGTCAGCAGATTGAAAAGTCTGAGCCATATCGTATAAGCAACAGATTCCAGTCAGACCTTACAAATGTCACTGACGGTGACAACGGCCTGTGCGAACTGTTTCTTACCGTATCATACGGAGGCAGGAAAGGGGTAAAGGATCCGCTGTTGAGCGAGCTCTGCCTGAATTACGCAATGATACAGATGAATCCTGTCCACTTCTGGATGCAGTTCATGAACTATGTGGAACTGAATGGAACAGAGAATATCCCGCTATACTACCGTCAGGCGGCAGCACTCTACAGCATTGTTGATCCGTTCTCTACCCCGGATGCTGACCTGGATGCCCTTGGAGTTGATGAATCCCTGAGGTCATCCGTTGAAAAGCTCCTTGCCGATGTACGCAGCAAGGCAGAGAAGGGAATTTCTGTAGAGTCATTGGCCAGACAGACCTATCCGGAGTATGGACACTCATACTTCTGGTTCTATCTGTTCTGCCAGGATAATACCACCTATTAAAAATATGAGAAGACCTTATTACATATTTATCATGCTGCTGGTTCTGGTGAGCGCATCGTGCTCACGCGGCTGTGTGCCCGATGAATATGAGAGCATCAGTGCATCGGCACCGGTCTTTCCTGACTACACGGACGTGACAGTGCCTTCAAACATTGCTCCTCTGAACTTCATGGTTCGTGATGCTGACAAGGTCGTGGCAGTCTTCTCATGGAGTGGAAAGAGTGCGGTCTATGGCAAGGGCAACAAGGTGCAGATTCCAATCAAGGAATGGCGTGCCATGATGGCCGATGCCAGGGGTGGGGCGCTCACGGTTACCCTGTACACCCGCACAGACGGTGTGTGGAGCCGCTGGAATGACTTTGCTATAAACGTATCCGCAGATCCTGTTGACAGATATCTGTCATACAGGCTGATTGAACCTTCATACGTGTCTTATGAAGAACTGGTGATAAACCAGCGTGATCTGGAGTCTTTTGAGGAGAAGACTTTCTACAGTACAGATCCCGGTCGCAGAAAGGGAGTTGATCAGTGCATCAACTGTCACTCTTACCAGAATTCCAGCACGGACAACATGGTCTTCCACATCAGGGGACAGCAGGGTGGTACCATGCTGGTAAGAAACGGCAAGGCAGAATTGCTCACTGGCCTGAAAAGGGATGGAATGATAAGCAACCCGGTATATCCGGCATGGCATCCAAAGGATCAGATAATAGCATTCTCAACAAACAGGACGCAGCAGATTTTTCACACTCATGACAATGCCAAGGTAGAGGTGCTGGACTATGAGAGTCATCTGGTCCTGTACGATGTTGAGAATGACCGCATGATTCCGGTACAGGCAGACTCTCTTGACATGGAGACTTTCCCAGCATGGTCTCCTGATGGTTCCAGACTCTATTACTGCAGTGCCAGGTATGAGCAGCAGAACCTGAATGTGACTCTGGAACGTGACATGATGACCAACTACCGTGATATCCATTACAGCATATATGTGCGGGACTATGACAGGGAATCCAGGACGCTTGGTCCCCGAAGATTGGTTCTGGATCTGCCGGAAAACAGTGCAAGTCTGCCGCGTGTCAGTCCTGATGGGCGCTATCTACTCTTTGCCTATGGAGAATACGGCTGTTTCCATATCTGGCATCAGGATGCTGACATCCACATGCTTGATCTTGAGACCGGACTTGTCAATGACATGAGCCTTGCCAACAGCAGCAGGGCCGACAGCTATCCATCCTGGTCCGGCAACGGACGGTGGGTTGTCCTGGCATCGCGCAGGGATGACGGCAATTACAGCCGCGTCTATATTGCCCATTGCGCATCGGACGGCACTGTCAGCAAGGCGTTTGAACTGCCCCAGAAGGATCCTTCCCGGTATGACCGTCTTCTGAAAAGTTTCAACAGACCGGAATTGACTGTAAATGAATTGCCTGAAATACAATAAACTATAATATAAATAATTAGTGCATTATGAAAAGAAAACTGACATTTGCTGCCCTTGCAGCATCCATGCTGCTTGCATGTAACCAGAAAGCACCGGTTGTAGAGGAATCTACAAAGAAGGTAATACAGCCTGTTGAGCAGGCACCACCTGCTGATCCCGGCCAGAACAACTTTGGCGGAACCCATTCAAATGATACCACTGGACGTGCTGCCAGAATGAGAGCGATGCGTGCTGCCCAGCAGAATCAGAACCAGATCCGTACGGTTCATTTCAATGACCTGTCAATGAGTGATCCATACATCTATCCGGACCAGGAGACCAAGACTTACTATCTGACCAGTTCAGGCGGCCGTATGTACAAGAGCAAGGATCTTGTCATGTGGGAGGGCCCGTACAACATTATTGACCTGTCAGGAACCTGGTGTGAGGCTGCCGGCTTTGCTGCTGCAGCAGAGATCCACAAGATTGGCAAGTACTATTACTATGCCGGCACATGGAGTGATCACGGAGAGATCATCCAGGCAATCCCTTGACGTTACAATGTTCCTCACAACCAGACTTACCTGCTCCGTTCTGAGAAGCCTGAAGGTCCATACGTTCCATTCTCGGTTACTCCTGGATATGACTATCAGCCACATGAGTGGGACTGCATCGACGGAACACTCTATGAGGAGGACGGCCATATCTACATGGTATTCGTACACGAGTGGACTCAGCTGATTGACGGTACAATGGATTACATTGAGCTCTCTTCTGACCTGACAGAGACAATCTCTGAGTGGCCTGTAACAATGTTCCGTGCATCGGCTGCACCATTCTGCAAGGAGATGAACACAATCGGTGAGGCTACATTCGGCCTGAAGATGCCGGGATGGGTTACCGACGGTCCTCAGATGTTCCGTACACAGACAGGAAAGCTTGGCATGCTCTGGTCAACCTGGGGTGATGGCCGCTATCTGCAGGGTATCTGCTACTCACAGTCCGGTACAATTGCCGGTCCTTGGGTTCAGGAAGAGAAGCCTTTCCTTGGCAACAACTCAGGTCATGGCATGCTGTTCCGTACATTCGAGGGTAAGCTTATGTACGTAGTTCACCATGTTGAGGGCAACGGCCCAAGAAAGCCGCAGTACTGGAACGTTGATGATTCCGGAGATAAGCTTGTTCTTGGCGAAAGAATTTTGCTTTGATTTAATAATTCTATATATTTGCCCTGTATTATTCCGGCAGGAATTGTACGATATTGATAAAGGATAAACCAAATATTACTAATAATTAACACAATGAAGAGATTTTCAAGACTTTCTGTTCTTGCTCTTGCTCTATCAGCAGGAATAGTATCAGTCCATGCTCAGGAGTCTATTACGCTCAAGGATGCTTACAAGGACTATTTTAAGATTGGTGTTGCATTGAACCCTAGAAATATCAGGGATCAGAAGCAGATTGATCTGACTCTCAGGGAGTTCAACAGTATTTCCCCTGAAAACTGCTTCAAGCCGGGTGAAATCCATCCAGCAGCAGACCGTTGGAATTTTGAACAGCCGGATGCTCTTGCAGACTTCTGCCGCAAGAACGGACTCAAGATGCGTGGCCACACACTCTACTGGCACTCACAGTTCGCTAACTGGATGTACTATGATGTTGACAAGAAGGGTAATCAGGTTGAGGTCAGCAAGGAGGTATTCTACTCTCGTCTGAAGGATCATATCTTCACCGTTGTAAACCGTTACAAGGACGTTGTTTACTGCTGGGATGTAGTTAACGAGATCTTTACCGATGACGGAAATGCACGTGATCCATACCGTCCGTCACAGGGCTACAAGCTGTGCGGTCCAGAACTGTTTGACTCTTGCTTTGTATGGGCACATCAGGCAGATCCTAACGCTCTGCTCTTCATCAATGACTACAACGAGACCACTCCACACAAGCGTGACAAGATCTACGACCACGTAAAGAAGGCAAAGGAAGCAGGTATTCCAATTGACGGTATCGGTATGCAGGGCCACTACAACATCTACGGTCCAAGCGCCAAGGAGATTGAGGATGCTGTAATCAAGTTCGGATCTATTGTAAATCACGTACAGTTCACAGAGCTTGACATCCGTGCAAATCAGCAGCGTGGTGGTCAGCTTGAGTTCAGCCGTGAAGGTGAGGCTGTTACAAACCAGGTTAAGAATATGCTGGCTGAGCAGTATGCTACTATCTTTGAGATCTGCCGCCGTCATAAGGATAAGGTAGAGGTTGTAACATTCTGGAACCTTGGTGACCGTGACTCATGGCTGGGTGCCAGCAACTATCCTCTGCTGTTCGATGAGAACTATGAGAAGAAGCAGCCTGCATACGACCGCGTAGTAAGCTGGCCAAAGGAGGACTTTGTTCCTTCATCAATGAACCAGCCAGGTCAGGAGTATCCTATGGTTAACTCACAGGGTTATGCCCGTTTCCGTGTAACTGCTCCTGATGCAAAGGCAGTTCAGGTAAGTCTTGGTCTTGGCGGTCAGGGCGGTACCAAGCTGCATCAGCGTTCAGACGGTGTATGGTACGGTACAACTGCCGGTCCTATGGACGAAGGTTTCCACTATTATCATCTGACAATCGACGGTGGTACATTCAATGACCCAGGTACAAACAACTACTACGGTTCAACCCGTTGGGAGAGTGGTATTGAGATTCCTGCACACGATGCAGACTTCTATGCAGAGAAGAACGTAGCTCACGGTAATGTACAGAAGATCCTCTTCTGGTCAGAGAGCACAAACTCACTGAAGGTTGCTCACGTATATACTCCTGCATCATACAACAAGGGCAAGAAGAAGTATCCTGTTCTTTACCTGCAGCACGGCTGGGGTAAGGATGAGACAGCATGGATGACCCAGGGTCACGCTAACCTCATCATGGATAACCTTATTGCAGAGGGTAAGGCCGAGGAGTTCATCATTGTCTGCACATACGGTATGACAAACGGTGGCGGTGGTCGTCCAAGAATGGGCGGTAACAACGGCTTTGAGGAGGTTCTCTGCGACGAACTTGTTCCTTATGTAGATTCACACTTCCGTACAATCGCAAAGAAGGAGAAGCGCGCTATGGCTGGTCTTTCAATGGGTGGTATGGAGACACATCAGATTACACTTGCACGTCCAGAGATGTTCAACAGCTTTGGTCTGCTCAGCGGTGGTACATACTCAGTACAGGAGCTCCAGGACAAGAATCTGAAGCCTGCACTCGTATTCATGAGCTGCGGCAGCAAGGAGAATCCTGACGGTGTGAACAAGGCTGGCGAGTCTCTCAAGGAGGCTGGTTACAATGCCGTATCATACGTATCTGAGGGAACTGCTCATGAGTTCCTGACATGGCGCCGTAGCCTGTACTACATGGCTCAGCTCCTTTTTAAAAAGTAAATTTCCTAATTTACATTTATAATTAACTCAATGAAAAAAACTAACAGAATGGTAATGGCGCTTGCAGCCATTGCCATGCTGGGTTTTTCCAGCCCAGTAAATGCTCAGAAGATGTCGTCATCTTCTACTGAGCTTTCAGAGTATCTTGTGCCGGTGCCGGGCGATAGCTTCGCTACTCCCGACGCAGAGGGTTTTATTCGCAGATGGACTCTTCTGGAGCCAATCAGCAAGCCAAACGGTGGCAACACTGTCTTTGTTGACAGCTATGTTCGCGCAGAGCTGACCAAGGTTTACTACAAGAACCAGTACAGCACAGTGAAACTGCCAAAGGATGGTCAGAAAGAGAAGGTTGAGTCTGAGACTCCACGTCCAACAGGCCGTGGTTTCGGTCAGCAGCCTCAGCAGGATCTGCCTGCTACTACAAAGCAGACCCTTGTATGGCATTCTTTTGACAGCAAGCTCTTCAATGTAAAGCTGTTCCGTCTTGCAACAAACCTTTCACCTCTGCACTATGGTGTTATCTTCCATGCAGTTACTGTAATCAACTCTCCTGTTGAGCAGACAGTAAGACTTTCTGCTGGTTCAAACTCTGCTTCAATGTGGTGGCTGAACGGTGAGGAGGTTCTGATTATGTCTGGTGACCGTCGTATGGTTGCTGATGACTGTGCTTCAGAGCGCATCACTCTCAAGGAAGGCAAGAACATCCTCTGGTGTGCCGTTATCAATGGTCCTGGTATGAGCGACATGTGCGCCCGCTTCATTGACGAGGTTGGAAATCCTGTAAAAAATATCACAATCACTACTAAGTAATCTAAAGACTGAACTGACATGAAATCAAGAATTTTTATGATGGGCGCTTTCGCCCTGGTTTCAGCAGCAATGTCTGAAACTGCAGCACAGATTGGTGCACCATTCATCCATGACCCTGCCACAATCGCAGAGTGCAACGGTAAGTATTATACCTGGGGTACCGGTGGCGGTGGCCTTGTTTCTGAGGATGGTTGGAACTGGGTATCAGGTGAGCGTATCGCTAACGTAGGTGCTGCTCCTGATATGCTTAAGATCGGTGACCGTTATCTTCTTGCTTACAGTACTACTGGTGGTGGTCTTGGCGGTACTCACAGAGGTTCTATCGTAACCTGTTTCGTAAACACAATTGATCCAGAGGCTCCTGGTTATGGCTTCCCTGCAGCTGCAGACCGTAACACTGTTGCCAACTCAATTGATGATGAGGACTGCGATGCTATCGATGCTGGTCTCCTTCAGGGTCCAGACGGTCGTCTGTGGGTTGTTTACGGTACATATTTCGGCTTTATCCGTCAGGTAGAGCTTGATCCTGCTACCGGTAAGCGTCTTGAGAGCAGCGAGCCAGTTGACGTTGCAATTGACTGCGAGGCTGGTGCAATGATGTACAGAGACGGCTGGTACTACCTGCTGGGTACACACGGAACCTGCTGCGACGGTGTAAACTCTACATACAACATCATCGTTGGTCGTTCACGTAACCCACGTGGTCCATTCCTTGACAATATGGGCCGTGACATGGTAAAGGGTGGCGGTAAGCTGGTTGTAGGCTCACGCGACGGTTTTGCCGGTGCTGGTCACTTTGGCCGCTTCATCGTAACTGAGGGTGTTGAGAAGATGTCTTTCCACTGGGAGGCTGACTATTCAATGGGTGGTCGCTCAACTCTGGCTATCCTTCCTATCGTATGGAAGAACGGCTGGCCAGTTGCTGGTGAGAACGTAAAGAACGGTGTATATGAAATCGAGTCAGAGCGTCGTGGTTATGGCCTTGAGCTTGCTGTTGACTATCAGCGTCTGAATGCTGCCCGTGGCGGTGGTATGTTCGGTGGTGGTGCAGCTCCTGCTGCAGCTGTTGAGCCACAGAAGCTCTCTGACATGATTGGTTCATGGCCAACCGGTGACATCAAGGTTCGTCTTGGTGACTACCAGGGTCGTCCACACCAGAAGTGGCAGATTGAGGTAGCTCCAGATGCTGGTGGCTATCTTGGTGGCGCTTACTACAAGATTATCCTCTCTGGTACCAACAGAGCTCTTGCTGCTACTGCTGCAAAGGAACTCATAACTGTTCCTGAGTTCACTGGTGCTGACGAGCAGCTCTGGAGAATTGATCAGCTGACAGATGGTACATACCGTATCATGCCAAAGGCTGTTCCTGGCTGCGATGAGGAGCTTGTTCTTGTATCTGTTGCTGACAGCTCACCATCACTTGGTAAGTTCGACTTCAACAGCGACAACTCAAAGTGGAACCTGAGAAACTGGTAATTCAACAGATTACTGAAGTTTGAAATAAGCGGCAGGCCTATCAGGTCTGCCGCTCATTTTGTTCGCCCAGCACGAACGTATTCTAATGGGTGCAAGTCCCCAAGCCGCCCT
>JAKSIY010000047.1 GCA_024398535.1 Bacteroidaceae bacterium | reverse complement strand
ATCCGCAGACGGTGTGCTGACGGCGCAGCTTCTCAGCGCATCGGGATGCATAGTTGGCAACATGGGTGCGTATCTGCTGCGAGTCTGTAATGTCTGACGGAAAGCTGCGGCTTGTACAGATGTTCTTCTTCTGCATCATCTCTTCAGTGCTGATGCAGTCCTCGCCGTTAAGCTCCTTCCAGGTCCGTTGCGTTGGCAGAGGGTAGGTACTTTTGACCCATGGGAATGGCTTTTTTGCAAAGTCCAGTGCTGTGCTGCAGCCGAACATACCCAGACTTGCCAATGAGCTCCGGCCGATGCCCCATACGTCTCCCAACTCAAAGAGTGACAGTGCTTTCAGTCTTTTCTCTTCTGTGTCAATGACGCAGCATTTTCTGTAGCCGGGGTATCTCTTGGCGTACTTGCTGGCAACCTTGGCAAGTGTCTTTGTGGGAGCAATGCCGATGCTGACAGGCATTCCTACCCACATGCGTATGCGCGCGGCAAGCTCCTCGCCCCACTGCTTCAGGTCATGGTTCCTGGCCATTCCGCTGAGGTCGCAGAAGGCCTCGTCAATGGAATAGACCCAGGTGTGCGGAGCTGCCATCCTGATGATGCTCATTACTCTCCTGGACATGTCTCCGTACAGGGTGTAGTTGCTTGAAAGAGCCGTTATGTCTGCTTCCGGGAACATCTCCTTCAGCTTGAAGTAAGGCGTTCCCTCCTTTATTCCCAAGGCCTTGGCCTCATTGCTGCGAGCAACTACGCATCCGTCGTTGTTGCTCAGTACAACGACAGCGCGTCCCTCAAGCTGCGGCTGGAAAACCCTTTCGCAACTGACAAAACAGTTGTCACAGTCAATAAGTGCGTACATTCAGAAGACTCCTTTTTTCGGTGAAGGCAAAGATACTACATATTGGAAAAAATATCCCTATCCTTACAATTGACGGAAAAATAGTGTAGATTTGCGAAAAGTAAAGCAACAAGCTATCAAACAAAATGAAAAGGAATCTCTTGAGTGCAGCGTTTGCTGCAATGACTGCAATGGTACTCATGGCTCAGCCAGCCGTTGCACAGAATACCAAAGTCATTGAGGACGGCGGTACAGGTAATTACAAGGCACTGATGGTAGGTGAGAAGAGCCTGCCTACACACACAATCTTCCGCCCTGAGGATCTGAGCAAGTTCAGCAAGAACAATCCTCTGCCGGTACTTGTATGGGGTAACGGCGGTTGTGCAAACAGACCTGACGAGCACATCAACTTCTTGAATGAGATTGCATCGCACGGCTTCCTGATTGTAGCCATCGGTCCAAGCTTCCAGCAGGAGGGTTTCACCCCTTCACGCAGCAGTGAGTCAAAGCAGCTGATTGATGCCATTGACTGGGCAATTGCGCAGAACAATGACAAGAATAGCCCTTACTACAATAAGATTGACACCAAGAACATTGCTGCAGCTGGTATGTCATGCGGCGGTCTGCAGACCCTTGACATTGCCAAGGAGCCAAGACTCAAGACCATGATGATCTGCAACAGCGGTCTCTTCAATCAGTCAAATGCCAATACAGCCGTTCCTGGTATGCCGATGCCTGCAAAGGAGAGCCTGAAGGATATCCATTGCCCAATCATCTACATCCTGGGCGGTCCTACAGATATTGCATACGAGAATGGTATGGATGATTTCAAGAAGATCAACCACGTTCCTGCATTCGTTGCAAACTATCCTGTTGGCCACGGCGGTACATACGCAAAGCCTCACGGCGGTGAGTTTGCAATTGTAGCTCTTGCATGGCTTCAGTGGCACCTGAAGGGTGACCATGAGGCAGAACTGATGTTCAGCGGTGAGAACTGCGGTCTGAGTCTGCGTGCAGACTGGACCTATGAGAAGAAGATGATACCTTAACCCCGATTGATTCTCTTCTTGATAGTATAACTGACAACACCCCAGATGCGGAAATCACGCTCTGGGGTGATTTTTATGCGGTCATAGTCCGGGTTGGCAGGAACCAGCCAGATTATGCCGCTTTTTTTCATTGAGAAATCAATGTATTTCAGGGTAAACTCTCCGTCAAGGAAGCAGACAACCATGTCGCCGTCATGTGGCTCTATGGAGCGGTCTATCACCAGAATGTCTCCGTCGTCAACGCCTGCATCGGTCATTGAATTGCCTTTCACACGACCATAGAATGTGGCCACAGGATTGGCTATGAGCTCATTGTTCAGGTCAAGGCTCTCTTCCATGTAGTCCTGGGCGGGACTTGGAAAACCGGCACGTATTCCACCGCCAGCAAAAGGCAGTTCCAGCTCATGTGTCAGGTCTGGTGTAAGCAGTTCAACTTCGTTCATGATTGTTCAGTTGGTTATCTGTTTCTGCAGCCATGTTCCAATAACTGCCATTGTTTCTTCTGGGTGATCCTCACATAGAATCTCATGCCTCATTCCTGTGACAATGTGCGTGTCAATACTGCTGAAACCGCGTTTCATGTAATCTGTGGCCAGTTTCCTGACGGCTTTTGCTCCGCCAACCTTGTCTGATTCTCCAGAAATGAACAGGACTGGAAGGGTGCGTCGGATATTGTTGAAAAGCTTGTGCTCTGATACTTCAAGAAGATTCCGGTACATGTATTCGTATCCTCCTGCTGTAAATCCAAAACCACAAAGTGGGTCTTTTGTGTAGTTGATTACATTTGTCTTGCTGACGCTGAGCCATGCGTTATGACCCTCTTTCCTGAATGAGAAGTAGAAGGGTAGGGAGCAGAGAATCTGCAGTGCTTTTGACTTTGTGTGGCGGCCTTGTAACATGCAGGTGAGCTTTGCTGCCAGATATGCTGTCCCTGTCATTATGGCCGGATACCATCCAGATCCCATAATTACTGCAGCGTTGACAGCATCGCTGTGTTCACACAGGTATCTGCGCGTGAAGAATGATCCCATTGAATGTCCCATGATGCACAATGGGGCATCGGGCCACATTTTTCTGGCAATCTGTGTGATGCTGTATATATCATCAATTACAAGATGAGGCCCAATGGAACTGTCGGAAAAATGACCGCGCTCATGGTTACCTGATAATCCATGTCCCAGGTGGTCGTGTCCTATCACGGCCCATCCGAGTGAGTTCATGTATCTGGCAAATGGGTCGTACCTGTCTATGTACTCTTCCATTCCGTGCACAATCTGGAGCACTGCTGTGGGGGCAGACTTGGGCTCCCACACAATGTAATGCAACTGCTGCCCGGTGTCAGTCGATGCTGTGTATAATTCCCGTTTTTCGGTCTGGTATGCCATTTGAACGTTCTTTTGTTGTTTCTATTTGAACAGATTTGTCAGAATTTTTGCGGATGCATTGTAGTCTGTAGGATTGCTCTCTCTGGAGACTGTCTTCCTGTATTTTACAACCCGGTGGATTCTGTCCACGATAAATATTGTGTATGTATCGTTGCTCATTGCCGGTGTCGTGTACATGGTGGCGGTTCCGGCCGTGAGAAGGGTCGTTGCTACTGCCAAACCTATGCTGCCCACCATTTTCAGGACGTAGTTTTTTCTGCTCCTGTCAAATCCACTCTCAACAATGAATGCGGCTTCGTCAAGTTCCATTGATTCCATGAATTCCAGTATGGGTTTTGGCACCTGTATCATCTGTGTCGTTCTCTCTGAATTGCATACCTCAAGGACAGGCTTTTCAAGTGCGTCAAACTCCTCCTGAAACAGCGGGATAATGCTGTCTATGTATATTCCAGGAAGCCTCTTGCTGAATATCTCCATGTTGACTTCGTTCGCAATGGCAGTCAAACTGTCGGAATAATAGCCCATGTTGCCGCTCTCTATGTAATCAATGTATGTGAATGGCTGGAAAGCAGTCAGGTGTTCCGGAATGTATTCATAACGGGACTTGTCGGCTGTTTTCTTTGACGATGCACATCCGGTCAGCATTGCTGCCATTATCATCAGGGCTGTGGCGTACTTTAGTATTTTCATAATTCTCTTTTGTGGTTGCAAATATACAATACTTTTGGCGCCCCGACTCCCGTGTGCGGGTTGAAATCGTGCCACGACTCCCGTGTGCGGGCGGGAATGCTGCCACGACTCCCGTGTGCGATGGTATTCTGTGGAGTCGTGGCAGGGAAATACCCTGTGCAGCCTGAAACTGCGCCACGACTCCTGTGTACATTGGTATTCTGAGGAGTCGCGGCAAAAAAACAAGCGCGTCTTTGCGATACGCAGTGAGCAATAACTAGCCGCGAGTGGAGCGCTCTGCCCACAAGCTGGCAGGAGAACTAGCAGAACGAACTAACAGGAGAGTTGGAGGAATGTTCTGGCCGCATGAACATGTTGCGCTGGAACTATACACATGTGCTTAAGGTATTTTTTTTGAGACGCGTACCACGACTCCCGTATATGTGGGTATTCATAGGATTCGTGGCAGGAAAACACCCAAAAACACGGAAAACCTTGCCACGACTCCCATATATGTGGGTATTCATAGGAGTCGCGGCACGAAAATGCCTCAAAACACGGAAAAACGTGCCACGACTCCCGTGTACAACGGTATTCTTTGGAGTCGTGGCAGGGAAACACCCTGTGCCGGCTGAAATTCTGCCGCGAGTGGAGTGCTCAGCCCATTCTGCCGTGGGTATTGCAAAAATCACTATCTTTGTGAGTGTATAAGGTAATGATGGAAAACTGTAGAATTATTGTGGCAGGTCTGGGCCCCGGCGATGTCATGGACATGACTCCTGCGGTAAGACATGCCCTGGAAATCAGTGATGCGGTTGTAGGCTATAAGTACTATTTCCGCTTTGTAGAACCATGTCTGAAACCCGGTGCAAAGTGCATCGATACAGGCATGAAGCGAGAACGGGACCGTGCCCGGCAGGCCTTTGAACTGGCAGAGCAGGGACAGACGGTCTGTGTTATCAGCTCAGGTGACTCCGGAATATATGGAATGGCTCCGCTGATTTATGAGATGAAGCGTGAGCGGAACAGTGCGGTAGAGATAACCGTGCTTCCCGGCATCAGCGCATTCCAGAAGGCGGCATCGCTCCTGGGCGCTCCCATAGGACATGATTTCTGCGTAATCTCACTGTCAGATCTGATGACTTCGTGGGAGACAATAGAGAAACGCATAAAGGCGGCTGCCATGGCTGATTTTGTGACGGCAGTTTACAATCCACGCAGCGTAGAGCGCTACTGGCAGTTGTTCCGCCTGAAGGAGCTGTTCCTGCAGGAACGTTCGGCCAGCACCCCTGTGGGGTACGTGCGTCAGGCAGGCCGTGAAGATGAGTGTGTTACCGTAACTACCTTGGGCGAATTTGACCCAGAACAGGTTGACATGTTCACCGTTGTGCTGATTGGTAACTCGCAGTCGTACAACTGGAACGGCCATTTTATAACCCCACGCGGCTATTACCGTGAGCAGACAGGTGAATCGGTTGGAATAGGGCAGGGCATCATGATTGAGAGTTTCCGTACAATCATGGGGCTGCTTGAAAGAAAGGATTATCAGCTGGGCCATCTGTGGGCTCTGCTTCACGCCATACATACCACGGCCGATTTTGAGATGGAAAAGATACTTCTCTCTGATGCCGATGCCGTAGAGACCCTGCATGAGAAATTCAGCAGCGGCCAGACCAAGGTCATTGTGACCGATGTCACCATGGCTGCCAGCGGAATACGCAAGGGTGCCCTGCAGCGTATGGGAATAGAGGTCAAGTGCTATCTGTCTGATCCGCGTGTGGCAGAGATGGCGGCCCAGAAAGGCATAACCCGTACGCAGGCCGGAATAAGGTTGGCGGTGAGCGAGCATCCCGATGCCCTCTTTGCCTTTGGCAATGCTCCCACAGCGCTGATGGAACTGTGTGAGCTTATCCGAAAGGGCCATGCAAATCCATGCGGTGTGATTGCAGCTCCGGTTGGCTTTGTGCACGTGCGTGAAAGCAAGCACATGCTCAAACCATTTACCCAGATACCCAAGATAATTGTAGAGGGCCGCAAGGGAGGCAGTAACCTGGCAGCAACGCTGGTAAATTCAATCCTGACCTTTGACGATGCCCAACAGCTAAGACCCGGTCGTGATGTCTGAGCAGATTTTTCATATTATAGGCATAAGCGACAACCCTGAGCAGGAGTTGTCACGCGCTGCTCTGGCTGTGATTGCGGCCGGCAAGGTATTCTCTGGTGGCCAGCGTCACAGGGAACTGATGGCATCGCGCATGCCTGCCCATGCCTTGTGGATTCCCATAACGGTACCTCTGTCGGAGGTATTTGAACAGTACCGCGGCCACTCTGACGTGGTGGTCTTTGCCAGCGGTGATCCGCTTTTCTATGGCTTTGCCGCAACAGTGCAGCGCCAGTTGCCAGAGGCTGTGATTGACTTGTATCCGTCATTCAACTCCATGCAGATGCTGGCACACAGATTGCTTGTTCCGTATCAGGACATGCATGCAGTGTCACTCACCGGACGCCCATGGAAGGAGTTCGATGCTGCGCTGATTCAGGGAGAGCGCATGATAGGCGTGCTCACAGACCGCAACAAGACACCGCGTTCCATTGCCCGGCGCATGCTGGACTATGGCTATGACAACTATACGGTGAGCGTGGGCGAGTGCCTGGGCAATCCCGATAATGAGAGAGTAACAACGGTAAGTGTCATCGAGGCATCGGCCATGGATTTTGCATTTCCCAACTGCATGATACTGCAAAGGACAGCAGTGCGTGAAAGACCGTTCGGAATACCCGAGAACCGTTTTGACCTGCTTGACGGACGTGCCCGCATGATTACCAAGATGCCGGTAAGGCTGCTCTCACTGAGCATGCTTGACCTGCGGGGGCGCAGCTCTTTCTGGGACATAGGATTCTGTACGGGCTCCGTTTCAATAGAGGCAAAACTGCAGTTCCCGCATCTTGACATTACCGCCTTTGAAGTTCGTGAACAGGGGCGTGAACTGATGGAGAACAACAGCCGCAGGTTTGGTACACCGGGAATTACCACGGTGATAGGAGATTTTATGGAGATTCAGGTTCAGGAGTATCCCGCGCCCGATGCCGTATTCATAGGCGGTCACGGCGGCAGGATGCTGCCTATGCTGCAGAAAATTGACAGCGTACTGAAGCCAGGAGGAGTGATTGTGTTCAACTCTGTTTCAGAAGAGAGCCTTGAACTGTTCCGCCAGGGAATTGAAATAATTGGAAGAAAAATTACAGGACAGGTGCGTGTGGCAGTCGATGCCCACAATCCAATAGAAATACTGAAAGCAGAATAATGAAGACAGCTATCATTACAGTATCTGCAGGTGGCGCAGAGACCGCCATCAAAGTGCAGCGTGAGTTGCCTGAATCAGAACTTTTTTCACTCAGCCAGATTGATGGATTCACTCTTCTGGATTCGTGTGAGAGATTTCTTGAGGAGAATTTTGAGCAACTTGAAAGCCTGGTTTTCATTGGAGCCATGGGAATATGCGTTCGCTATATTGCTCCGTTTGTCAGGGACAAATACACAGATCCGGCAGTAATTTGCATTGACAGTACAGGCAAGTTTGCCGTTCCGGTACTGTCGGGACACGTGGGCGGTGCAAATGAACTGGCACGCATGCTGTCCCGCGCCTTGGGCGCACAGGCTGTGGTTACAACCCAGTCCGATGCCAATGAACTGTGGCCGCTTGATACTCTTGACACCCGTTTTGAATGGAAACGTGATGCTGTTGACCGCAAGGCCATGAACAGCATGATTGCTCAGTTTGTGAATGGGCAGAGTACAGCCCTGCTGCTTGAAATCCGCGACAGGGGTACCGCGTGGCTGGAGGCATCGCTGCCGCAGCATGTCAAGGTGTTCCATAGTTTTGGCGACATAGATTTCAGTGGATTCCAGCTTCTGATAGCTGTCACTCCATTTCTGCATGAGGCTCCGGTTCCGGCACTGTATTATCGCCCGCAGGTTCTGCACGTTGGGGTAGGATGCCGCAGACAGTGCAATCCAGAGGGTGTTGCACAGTATATTACCGCTTCTATGAATGAAAAGGGATTGTCAGAACTGTCTGTTGCCAGCATCAATACCATTGAACTCAAGAAAGACGAACCGCTTATTGAATCTCTTCATGAGATGTGGCCGCAGGCATCGGTCAACATATATTCTAAAGAGGAACTTGTGGATATTGAGGTGCCAAATCCGTCGGAGAAGGCATTTCAGGTGACTGGACTTTACGGTGTGGCAGAGAGCTGTGCCATCAGGGCTGCAAGCGGTGACTTGGCCGGGACGGAGTGCAATGCCGTGCTTCTGGTTGAAAAACAGAAGGGCATTCTGTCAGAAAACAGCAACTTTACCTTTGCAGTGGCGCTGGAACGCAGTGCACGGCTGTCGGGACATATTGAGATTGTAGGCGCAGGTCCGGGTGATCCTGAGCTTGTATCGGTACGCGGCAAGCGCATGCTTGAACAGGCAGACCTGATTCTTTATGCAGGAAGTCTGGTGCCAAAGGAACTGACCTACTATGCAAAACAGGGTGCAACCGTGCGCAGCAGTGCCGATATGGATCTTGAGGAACAGTTTGCACTCATGAAAAGTTTCTATGACCGTGGGCTTCTGGTTGTACGTCTGCATACCGGTGACCCATGTATCTATGGTGCAATACAGGAGCAGATGGCGTTTTTTGACCAGTACGGAATGTCTTATCATATCACTCCGGGAATATCATCGTTCCAGGCTGCCGCCGCAGCGCTCAGGTCTCAGTTTACCATTCCAGAGAAAGTACAGAGCATAATACTGACACGTGGCGAGGGGCGTACCCCCATGCCAGAGAAAGAGCAGCTGCACAAGCTGGCTCAGTCAAACAGCACCATGTGTATCTATCTGAGCGCAGCCATCGTGGAAAAAGTGCAGGAGGAACTGCTCATGGCTTATCCGCCTGAAACCCCAGTTGCTGCATGCTACAAGCTGACCTGGAAAGAAGAAAAGATATATCGCGGCCAGCTTAAAGACCTGGCCCAGATTGTGCGCAGTAACAATCTGACGCTTACCACGCTGCTGGTAGTGGGCGATGCCATTGACAACCGTCAGGGACTGTCGCGCCTGTATGCACATGAATTCAAGCATCTGTTCCGCAAATGATACTGATTCTAGGTGGTACAACTGAGGGACGTGTGGCTGTAAAGGTGGCCGATGAGGCCGGCAAGCCATTCTACTACTCAACCCGATCTGACATTCAGGCCGTTGACAGCCATAACGGCGTACGCCTGAGTGGTGGTCTTGACCTGGATTCAATGACCCTGTTTTGCTGCGAGCACGATATACGGCTGATAATTGATGCCGCCCATCCGTTTGCAAAGGTTCTGCATGATACAGTGAAAAAGGTATCTGAGCAGCTTGGACTCCCTGTGGTACGCCTTGAACGGATTTTTCCGGAGCATGATACTGACATAATCTGGTGCAGGGATTTTGACCATGCTGTCATGCTGATGAAACAGAATGGAGTGAGCAATCTGCTGGCGCTGACTGGTGTCAAGACAATAGCCGCGCTGAAACCTTTCTGGACTGATCATGACTGCCATTTCAGAATTCTTGACAGAGAGGAGTCACTTGAACTGGCCACACAGCAGGGATTTCCTGCCGAACGGCTGGTCTATTATCAGCATGGTGAATCAGAGGATACCGTACTTCAGCAGCTGAAGCCCGATGCCGTAATCACAAAGGAGAGCGGCCTTAGCGGTGGCTTTCAGGAGAAGGTCGATGCCGCCCGGTGTGCCGGCATACCTGTGTATGCTGTCATGCGTCCGCAACTGCCATCAGGTTTTGAGACCGTTACCGGAGAGCATACCCTTAGACGCGCCATAGAGAAATATATTCCAGATTTTTATCCGCTCAGGAGCGGTTATACAACAGGTTCGTGTGCAACGGCTGCCAGCAAGGCTGCTCTGACAGCGCTTTTGCTGGGCGAGGAACTGTCAACCACTCAGATACAGATTCCAGACGGTGAATTGCTGACCATTCCGGTGACTGTCCTGCAGGTGACTCAGGATTCTGCGGTGGCATCGGTCATAAAGGATGCGGGCGATGATCCCGATGTCACAAACGGATGTACCGTGGTATCAACTGTGCGTTTCAGTGACAGACCAGGAATTCATTTCCTGCAGGGTGATGGCGTAGGGCGTGTAACACTGCCGGGACTGGGACTTGAGGTAGGTGAACCTGCCGTGAATCCTGTTCCGCGAAAAATGATTGAGACAGAGCTTGCGGGTTTGCTGGCTGAGACCGTTAGGGATGGAGCCGGACTAGATGTTACCATCAGTGTTCCTGGCGGAGAGGAACTGGCCACGCATACATTCAATCCTAAGCTGGGAATTGTGGGCGGCATTTCCATAATCGGGACATCGGGTATTGTGCGCCCGTTTTCATCGGAGGCTTTTGTTGAGGCAATACGCCGTGAGTGTGAGGTCGCCATGGCTGTCTGCCCCGACCGTCTGGTAATAAACTCGGGTGCACGCAGTGAGCGTTTTGTAAAAGCGCTGTATCCCGAACTGCCGCCGCAGGCATACGTTCATTATGGGAATTACATTGGTGAGACTCTTAAAATTGCCCAGGAACTTGGTTTCCGAAATGTTACTATGGGCATAATGATGGGCAAGGCGGTAAAACTGGCTCAGGGCAACTTTGACACGCACAGCCGTGTGGTAACCATGAACAGGGAGTTCATACGTGAAATGGCTCAGGAGGCTGCGGTTCCACAGGAGTGCCTGGCCAGAATTGATTCAATGGTGCTGGCGCGTGAACTGTGGGATCTTATTCCGCGGGATAATCTTAAAACATTCTGCAACGTGGTAAGGGAACATTGCCACAGCTTTTGTGACGGCCTGATTCCAGATGGTCGGCTGACAATCCTGATTATAACCGACCAAGGGCAGGTGTTCTGATCAGAGCAGGCTGAGCATTGACTCAAAGCTGTCAGCCTCGTGGACTTGAAGCGTGCTGCTGTTCTGCACGCTGAAATGAGGCTTTCCGTCAATCAGTCTGGCAATAATTCTGATTTCAGATTCATTGGCAATGCTGATTCCGTTTCGTTGAAGCGCTTTCCTGACAAGCTCCTGCAGGGTAGGGTCTGATTCAAGTGAAACTGTTCTGGAGCATTCATTCTCTATTCTGAACTGTTCGCTCTCTGCGTGGAATGATATACCTTTCCTGACAAAGAATTTCTGCAGGCTTTGGTCTATGGTAAGATCCTCGGGGGTGCCGGTTACCAGTCCGTGCTCCTTGTCAAGTAGCCAGATTGTGTCAGAAATCTGCAGAGCCAACTCAAGGTCATGGGTTGACATGAATATGGTCTTGCCCGATTCATGTGACAGCTTGTAGAGCAGCTGCATTATCTCTACCTTGCTTGGGTAATCCAGAAATGCTGTAGGCTCATCAAGGAATATGATTGGGGTTTCCTGTGCCAGGGCCTTGGCAATCATGACTTTCTGGCGCTCTCCGTCACTCAGGGTCTGTATCATGCGCTCCTTGAACTCCTGTATTCCTACCATCTCCATGGCCGAATCAACCAGCTGGGCATCGTGGTTTGAAAGATTTCCCCAGAATCCGGTATATGGGCTTCGGCCCAGTCCGATAAGGTCATGGACTGTCATGTTGCGCACATCAATCCTCTCTGTCAGGACGACACCGATCAGAGTTGACAGCTCCTTGTCAGAGTATGACTGCAACGGCTTTCCAAGAATCTCAATCTGACCGGAAAGTGGTGGCTGGAATGCCGATAGAGTACGCAGCAGAGTGGATTTGCCAGCTCCGTTGGGCCCCAGCAGGCAGGTCAGCTGACCGCTGTTCAGGCTTGCATTGATTCCGTTTGAAACTACCTTTGACTTGTAGCCGGTACAGAGCGATGAGAGTCTTATGATTTCCTTGGTGTTCATTCTGATGTGTCGTTTTGTCTTTTCCTGAAGAGTACTGAAATAACAATAGGTGCTCCTACGAGTGCTGTTATGGAGTTGACCGGAAGTGCGCCCTCAAAGCCAGGCATTCGTGCAATCAGGTTGCAGGTCAGTGCAAAGAGAGCACCCACCAGAATGCATGCCGGGGTAAGTATCCTATGGTCATTTGTTCTGAATAAACTGCGGCACAGATGCGGTACGGCCAGTCCAAGAAAACTGATAGGACCGCAGTAGGCTGTCACAATGGCAATCAGAATTCCTGAATAGCTTATCGTAAAGAGTCTTGCCCGCTTTATGTCCAGTCCTAGGTTGCGTGAGTAGGCATCGCCCAGGAGCATCAGGTTAAGAGTCTTTGCCAGCAGGGCTGAGAAGGGCAGGATTACAGCCATGGTACATACAAACAGCACCATTTGGTCGCCCGAAACCCTTGCAAAACTGCCTAGTCCCCATACTACGAATGCGCGGATATCCTCTTCAACGCTGAAAAACTTGAGCACTCCGATTATGGCATTGGCAATATAGCCTATCATGACACCTATTATGAGCAGTGTCACATTTCCCTTTACTCTTTGTGACACATATACTATGAGCGCCATTACAGCGAGTGCTCCAGCAACGGCTCCTATGGTCATGGCAAGTTCTCCTGCCATACCCATGCGGCTCAGTGCCATACCGCCGATGCTTCCTGAGAGCAGTACCACGAATGCCACTCCAAGGCTTGCTCCCGAACAGATTCCCAGAACTGAAGGGCCGGCCAGAGGGTTGCGGAACACGGTCTGCATGATCAGACCGCTGACAGAAAGACCTGCGCCGGCAACAATGGCGGTGAGGGCCTGCGGTATCCTTGACTTGAAAATGATGTTCTGCCAGATAATATCTTCATTACCTGTTCCTAGCATGATGTTGAGCACAGAGCGCGCAGGAATGCTTACTGAACCCAGCAGGATGTTCAGAAAGAAGAACAGCAGTATTGCTGCTGTGATCAGTGCCATGACTGGTATGACAGAACGTCTTTTCATACTGCAAAGATAGGTTATTTCAGAATCTCGTAGTACTTGGGCGTATAATCCGGAAGCAGTTCGGGATGGAATGCCTTGATAAAGTCACTCAGAATAAGGTCGGGCTCCATGGGCATGCTCTCATAAAACGGCCTCTGGCTCATGTTGCAATAGACTACACCATGCTCCTTGAATGCCTTGAAATCTGTGTAGCGTGTGTCCTCCTTTGCCAGTTCCTCATAGCTGAAATCCCCCTTGAAACTGTTCACGATGCGCCAGTAGTCAGCATTGGCAGCCTGGCTGTAAACCAGCTCAAAGTCAAGGTTGATGCCACCGGAGTGATTGTCATCTTTCAGAAAATAATCAGCTCCTGCATCGTTGAAGATACGTGCCAGGAAGCTGTTTCCGCCAACTGCATACCAGTTTCCTCCCTGTATCTCACCACTGAATACTACAGGGCGCTTATCTACTTTTGACGTAAGTTCAGTCAGGGCCAGATAGCGTTTTTCTATGCCCTCAAAAATCTCATTGGCTTTCTCCTCCTGTCCAAGAAGCAACCCAATGAACTTGATCCATTCTGCCTGTCCAAGAGGCGACATCTCCTTGTATCCAAGATGCGGAACAAGTGTGATGCCTACATTCATGAGCGCATCGTATCCTCCGCGCTTGAAGGGTGATATCAGAATCAGATCTGGGTTGATGCCCATGATCACCTCATTGTCAAAGTTTCCCTCTATGCCGATTTTGTGTGTCCTGCCATCTTCAATCCGTCTGTTCATCTCTTCGTTGAAAAGATGGCGGGTGCTGGTGATGCCCTTGACGGCATCGGTCTTACCCAGGGCAATGAAGTTTGAAAGCTGGAGCGATGTCATGCAGATTACACTGCTTATAGGTACTTCTACAGGAGTGTAGTCTGATGGAACCTGGCTTTTGTCAGAGCCTCTGCTTATCAGGGCATAGTGGAATGTCTGGCTCTCTTCCTTCTGTGGATCCTGAAGGTCCACAAGACAGATGCCGTCCTGATACTTCAGGGAGTAACCTTCGGCGTATTTTGGAGTGACCAATTCCTGCAGGGTACTAATACGACTATCTGCCTTGCTGGCAGAGGAACCGCTCTGGGTGGAACGGTTCCTGCAACCGGTAAGGCAGACAATTGCTACTGCAAGAACTGCTATAGTTGTCTTTCTCACTTTTTTGAAAAATGATTAGTCCTCTGGGTACATTGAGTGGTAAGCATCCTCAAGCTTGATGTTCTGTCTGGTGTGCTCAATCCATACGTTCAGTACAGATGGAATGTCAAGAAGACCTCTGAGCTCACCTGACTTGAGAGAGTGGTTGGACATCTTCTTGTACTTAGCCTCATTCATGAAGTACTCGTACCATGAGTTATCCTCTGACTCCGGCTCTTCGTCGTCCCAGTACTCCTCACCGCTTCCGTACATAACGTTGTGGCCATGGTCACCGGCAATTGACATGAGAGCCTGCAGAACCATCTCCTTTGAAGCAGGAACACCTGCACCTGCCTGGATGCGCTCCCATACATTCTCCTTCTTGTTCTCTGGCTGGTCAACTGTACCTACAAAGTAGTTCTTGCTGTACTTCTGGAGTTCCTCCTCAAGCTGGTCATAACGTACATTTGCCTTGTAGATGTCGTAGTCATGCTCCTCACTTGATGGATTGCCGTGACCCATGAAAGCAACGGTCTTGGTCTTTGCATCCTCACCGAACTCATCGTTCAGAACTTTTGCTACTTTCTTTACATCATCCAGACTGTTGAGAAGCGGTGTTCCCAGACGGAGTGTTAACTCTGAAAGATACTCGTCGTCAAGGTCACGCAGGTAGTTGTTGCCGAGGTCCTTGATGTAGTTGATTACACGGCCGTACTCCTCGCCAGGGATAACCTGAAGAGACTGAACGATGATCTCATCATACTTGGCTGCAGCAAGAGAGTGGAGCCAGAAGTTTGGAGCATAGTAGTCACGGGCTACCTCATGCTCACCTGCAGCTGCACGGTTGATGCAGATGGCAGAAGAGTAGGATACATAAACGTCGCAATCCTTGAAAGCCTCTTCATAAGCCTTCTTTGTGTTGTCAAAGGATTCAAAGGCACACTGCCATGTTGAACCGAATGCTACCAGCAGGATAGCCTTGTCATTCTTCTTTTCCTTCTTTACCTGTGAATCAACTGCATCCTGGTAGGTGGTGTAGTTGTTCTTGGTGTCGTCGTCCTTGTCACAGCTTGTGAAGCTGAACATTGTCACTGCGGCCATCATGGCCATTACTAAATACTTTTTCATTGTTTTGTTGTTTAAAGTTACCTTATACATGATTGTTGTCAATCTTCTTCTGATGAATGTCCGGACTCCTTGATGATGCTCTTGGTATCCATCTTGCGTCCTTCTGAAAACCTTATGCTCAGGGTGCAGTAGCAGGTGCGTCCTGCGGTGGTGGTTCCGTAATGAAGTCCGTGCGGTGTGGTGTCCCTGTAGTCAAATATATTGTCGATGCCCGCCTCAACCCTGTATGAGAGTCCGCGTGCCCCATGTCCGATGTCATGTGATGTGGTGAGTCTCCAGGTCTGGTAACCCTTGCCGTTTCCGTTGTTCTGATAGTAGCGGGTGCTGCTGGCGCGGCCGTAGAGACCCAGGCCAAGACGGTAGTCCTCTGTGAACCTGTGCTGCCATGTTGCAGAGAGGTTTCCCTTGTGATGGGCCATTCCGTCAATGGTCACTTTGTCCAGCCTGTCCTTCTTTTCATTATATACGTGGGCATCGGTATCCAGATAGCTGTAGGTGCCGTTAATGGTCAGTTCCTTCGTGATGCGCCAGTTAAGGGTCACGTCTGCACCGAAAGTGCGTGCGTCCTCCATGTTGCGGTACTGGCGTGGAATAATCTGGCTGCTGCCGTCGCCCATGTACTCTGCAGACCCTTCTGGAATCTCGCTGACAGGAATGTTTACAAGGGTGATCATGTTGTCAAGGCTGTTCATGTATCCTGTTGCTGACATGTTGAAACCGCCGTGGCTGTATTCAATGCTGGCAGACCAGTAGTCAGATGTCTGTGGCCTGAGTTCCCTGTTGCCGATATAAAGGAAGGTACTGCTGCCCATGGTCCTGAGATACTGGTAGTGAAGCTCCTTGGGGGTAGGGGTCTTGAATCCCTGGCTCCAGCCGGTCCTTATGCGGAACTCTCCGAGCGGAAACATTACGCTGACCTTAGGTGTTGCCCTGAATCCGAATCCTGCATTCTGATTCAGTCTTATGCCTGTGGTCAGGCTCATCCAGTCGAGTGCGGTAAACTCATCCTGTGCATACAGGGCTGCTGTCCAGTCTGTTGCGCCTCCGCCGTCGCGTACACGCATCGGGGCATCAAGACAGTCGTACCGGAACTCCGCTCCTGCGCTGAAACTGTTGCTGTATGGCAGGGAGAAGACTCCCTTCAGCTGGGCCATGGTGCGCTGCTGGTCACTCTGCAGGTTGCGCTGGTCTGCAAAATATGGATAATAGTGGGTGAAATTTCCCAGAGGATCATAACCGTCCTCAAGCGTCGTCGCAGTATAGTAATAATAGTATGCGTGGCGGTTCCAGTCCAGGTCAAACGTGACCATGTCTGTCTTGTTCATGCGGTAGGTAAAGCCACCTGCTGCACTGGCATCGCGATACTGCATGTCAAATGTGTTGACGTCACACGATGCATACTTTCCGTCAGTCGGTCGGTATATGCGCTTTCCGTAAAGAGAACCGTCTGCGTAGATGCTCAGTTCGTCCGATGCTGTGTAAGTCAGACGCTCTGCAACCTGCCAGTTGGTATATTCGTTCACGGTCTTGTTCCTTGAATCAAAGATAGGAAACTCAGTCTGGGACGGATCTTCAACAGATGTGTTCTGCCATCCGTCCGTATGCTGAAGCTGGAAGTTCGTCATGGAGTTCAGTCTGCCTACCGTAACGCCGATGCCGTTGTGCTGCCTCAGGTCAGCGTATGACCCGGTGCGAGTGGTGTTCTCCAGATAGATGCCTTCATCAGTGTGTTTCCTTGTGATGACGTTGATTACTCCTGCAATGGCATCGCTTCCGTACAGGGCGCTTCCGGCACCCTTGACTATCTCTATGTGGTCAATGTTGTGCGGGTCAATGTGGCCAAGGTCATTCTCTCCGCCATTGTCACCATGCAGGCGCTTTCCGTCAATCAGGATCAGTATGTAACTGTTTCCCAGTCCGTTCATGGTCATCTGACTGCCCATGTCTCCGGCATTGAAGTCAAAGCCTGCGCTCAACTGTGAAAGTATGTCCTCAAATGATGCTGCACCAAGCTGCTCAATCTGCTCCTTTGAGATGATTTCTGTCTGGACCGGAACGTTCTTCAGGGTGTGGGGAGTGCCGGTGGCGGTTACAACCACCTCATCAAGCGCCTTGGACATGTCCTGCGCCTGTGCCATGAGGGGAAGTGTCAGAGTCAGTATTGCTGCAAGCCTTTTCATCTGTTGAACTTTATTGCAAGACTTGCGTAGAGGGCACGTCCTGGGTTGATGGTTGAGAAGTTGCTGTTCCAAGGCCTGGTGTCACGCTCGTTGAATAGGTTTTCAATGCCTATTCCCGGCTCAATGGTACATTCGTCAAGGTAGAATGAGTGATGGGTGTTCAGGTCCCACTGCTGGTATGCAGGGGCGTATCCGTATGTGCTGGAATACCTCTCTCCCTGAATGTGGCCGTTCAGGCTTACGTTCAGATGGTAGTTCTTCCATGTGCGGTCCCATTTTACCGTCACATTTCCGCTGTTGCGGACGCTCTTGTCAACGGGAGACTTGGTTATGCTGCCGTCTGACTCGGTAGTTTCTGCGTGGGAATCGGTCAGGACATAGCCTCCGCTCACTGTAAGGCCAGCACCAGCGTTCAGGCTAGCATTCAGACTAAGGCTCCTGATTCTGGCGCGGTCAATGTTTGCGCGCTGACGTATCGTAGCATATTCTGCATGAAGTGCATCGTACCCAAGGGCGGAAATCTCTGCGTCGCTCAGTATGCGGTAGTTTATCATGTCATGAACGTCATTCATGAGTGCCGTTGCCGATACTGACAGCCTTGATACCGTGTATTCTGCATTAAGGGAATAGAAGGTGCTCTTCTCTGGTTTCAGGTTTCTGTTGCCTACGGTGTAGCGGCTGGCAGTCTTTGTCTGGTCTGTTGCGTAAATCTGGCTAAGGGTAGGGGAACGGAATCCTGTTGACCACTCTGCTCTCAGATTAAGACTGCCGGCCTTGTACATGGCAGACACATTCGGTGTCAGATGGCTGTGGAAATTCTCGTTGTAGATGTAGCGAAAGCCTGCCACGGCCTTGATTTTGTTGGAAAAATTCCATTCGTCCTGACCGTAGAAAGCCATTGTGTACATACGCTCGAAACCAATGTTGTCAGACTCTGACCTGAGCTGTTCGTTTATCAGTTCTGCTCCTGCGGTCACCTTCTGCCGGTCACTGAATTTATAGACTCCCCTGACATTGGCGTCGTAATAGTGGGTCTTCTTCCTGGTCTGCAGGTCACCTGGCTCAAAAGACCCGCTCTTTGCAAAATACCTGTATGAAGATTCGTAATTGTCACTGTAGAAATCTGCATCAATGTACGATGCCTTGTCCAGATAGTAGCGTGCATTTGCTCCGCCAAGCCATGTCTGGTGTGCTAGGTCGTATGTGTAGGCCTGAGTCTCCTTGTATGTGTCATTACTCTTCTTGAAGTATGTGGCAGCCTGAGGACGTCTTGTGTCGTATCCGTTCAGGTTGCCGCGTATCTGGATGGTCAGCCGTTCGTTGATGTCGTATGCAAGCTTCTCGGAGAAATTGTTCTGGACAAATCCTGCAGACATGGGACGCCCTGTCCTGTACCCGTTCTCATCAATGTCATTGACCTGCCAGTTGTCCGCCTGCTTCCTTTCAAAAGAGGTGGTTGATGTCATGCCGCCATGGTTCACTGTGGCATCGGTCGATTCTGTGAAACGACCGTGTGTTGACAGGTGCGTAAAGTTGTTTATGCTGACCCCGTCCTTTGGGATTTCTGTAATGATAATTATTACTCCGCCTATGGCCTCGCTGCCATAGAGGGCCGATGCGGCCCCGTTCAGGATCTCAATGCGTCTGATGTTGCCTGCACTGATGCGTGCAAGTCTGTCGTCGCCGCCAATCCTATGGCCGTTTTCCAGGATTATCATGTAGTCCTGACCGATGCCGTTCATGTTCAGGAATGTTCCCATTCCGTTTGTGACGGTAGTGATGTTGGGCGAGAGTCTTGTCAGGGCATCCTCAACTGAAGTCGCACCTGCATTCTCAATGTCCTTGGCTGTTATTACCTGAATCGGGACAGGGGAGTCTGACATCCTGCGGTGTGTACCGGTGCCGGTAACTACCACCTGGTCCAGATTGATGACGGGGGTGTCGGCAGCCGGTTCCGTATTCCCGCT
>JAKSIY010000046.1 GCA_024398535.1 Bacteroidaceae bacterium | reverse complement strand
ATGACTGGTACATTTCAAAGTGATACGGGTGGTACATCCATTCCGCTGCTATCAGCGAGCAGGATGTGCCGCGAGGTGACAAACGTATTTAGTAAGGAATAGTATGGAAGATGCAATTACCGTGTTAATGATTGTGGTGGTCTTCGGCATCCTCAAGCCCGTGGTAAAGGCAGTGCTGCGGGGCATGGGGAAGTCTGACCATAACCGTGACAGGTGAGGAACCGGGGCATTGGGATGATCCGGAGCCGTCCCCTGTCAGAACATTACACTGAGAGTGAATGTCAGTGGCTTGTTCTGGAAAACGGTATAGTCGGCCCCATCACTGGCCATGTCGATCAGTCCCTGTGACCTGTGCAGCTGCAGCTGTATGGCTCCAAAACGGACACCGGCTCCGGCTTCCCATGAAGCGTTGAGACGGTTCATCTCCATGTCGTCGCCATAGATGGGAAGACGGTCGGGCGCCCAGTCGTCTATGTAGTAATGATGCCTGACGGTGGAAGATATTCCGATGTCGATGCTGGCACCTCCATATAGGAACAGCTGGAATTCCTCACTGAAGTTCGCCCTGAACTCCAGGTGCAGGGGTATGTTGACGGAGTGCTCCTCCCACTTGGTATAGTACTCATAGCCGTCGTCGTCCACATAGTTATTGCTGTTGTCGAAGTAGTATTCGTAGAAGATGCCCGTATTCATTCCAAATCCATGCCACCACTGTGGATTGTAGCGTATTCCCAGCTGGAAGCCATGTACCCGCTTGGCCTCACCGTCATCGCCGAAGACTCCGTACTTTTCCACTATGTCGCCATACTGGTCAATGAATTCCTTCCGTGGCCTGTATGCCCACTGCTTCTGCACATATCCAAAGCTCATGCCGAATGGATGCGTTTCCCAGTACGGTTCATTGAACATGCTCAGCGAATTGAGCAGTGACCGTGACCGATGGGTCCGTTTCGTTGGGTAACTTTCATGGCTGTCATATGTCTGGGTGACGGTTGGGCTACTGATGGCGTTGCTTTGTGCTACTGATGTCTCATCATGAGTCTCTTCGTTGTTCCCGAATTCCAAGTAAATGTCTGCCAGGTAGCTGTCAATTGAGTTTAACATCCTATTTCTGATATCCGGGTCCGGATCCTCCTTGCACTTCTCCTGTGCCTTCCTTAACCATTTCCTTGCTTCGTAATAGGATTTCTCAACCCCTTCTCCATAGAAATAGCAAGTACCAAGTCTGTATTGGGCCGATGCATATTCTTGTTCTGCCGCTTCCCTGTACCACTTCACGGCTTCTGTATATGACTGCTCCACACCTTCGCCAAAGTAATAGCAATTACCAAGATTGTATTGCGCTACCATATCCTTTTGTTCTGCCGCTTTCCTGTACCACTTCAAGGCTTCAGTGTATGATTGTTCAACTCCCTTAGCTCCGTGATAGCAGGCTCCAAGATTGGTCTGCGCTTCTGCCACTCCGTGCTCTGCCGCTTTCTTGTACCATTTTACGGCTTCGGTGTATGACTGTCCGATTCCTGTACCCTCATAATAGCAATCTCCAAGTTCGTATTGTGCATAATCATATCCTTGTTCAGCCGCTTTTCTGTACCACTTGACGGCTTCCGTGTATGACTGTTCCACGCCATCACCATCGTAATAGCATACTCCAAGATTGTATTGTGCTTCAGCTTGTCCTTGTTCTGCTGCTTTCCTGTACCACTTCACGGCTTCTGAATATGACTGCTCCACGCCCTTCCCCTCGTAATAGCAGTTTCCAAGAAAGTCTTGTGCATCAGCATTCCCTTGATTAGCAGCTTTTGTAAACCACTTTACGGCTTCTGTATATGACTGCTCAACTTCATCACCGTAATAATAGGAAGTACCAAGATATGTCTGCGCTTCAATGCCTCCACTGTTGGCAAGCTGTATGACTCTGTTTATGTCTATTTCCTGTCCACGGACTGCAATGGATAGTAGAGATGCGATAATCAGGATTGCTATTCGATGTGCCATGATATTTCTTCTTTTTTTCGTGGTGCAAATTAAGTAAAAAAATACACAAGAAGAGCCATCAGGAGAAATAGGATAAGCGGAATTCCGTATCATCTTCACCCGCATCATGTCGATCCCGTTCACCAGACCATTGCTCAGGTTGTTCTCTATGTCGCAGAGGTAGCCTGCCCTGGTTGATGGCATCGGCAATCTGGTCCGTGGTCATGCCTCCATTGCGCTTGACCATGGCATATACTATTCAGCGGATGACGACATTCATCTGTTCAACTTCAATCCTGTCCCAGACGTGTTCCAGTACGTATGGTTCCTGGTCAAGGAATATGTCATAAAGTTCTCCTACTGTCATTTCCTTTTGTGAATATGTAAACAGCCACAGTTGGGAGTATGACCAGAAGCAATCTTCATAATCAATAGGTTTATTTGGTGACAGGCATTCCTTTTTCTACCCAGCCATTATAGCCAGCATCAAGTTCAATTACCTTGAAACCATTCTTTACTAGGATTCTTGCTGCGTTCTTGCTTCGCTTTCCGCTACGGCAGTTTACGGCAATAGTTTTGTCCTTTGGCAGTGCCGCAACAGCTTTCTCTTCAAAGTCAGATTTAAGGACATCAATGTTGAGTGTCTTTTCAATGTGTCCGTCTGCGTATTCTTCTGCTGTGCGAACATCGAGGCGCACAATGGTTGTGTCCTCTATAGCCTTGGCATATTCTTTTACAGAAAGACTCTTGAATCCTTCTGTCTGAGCATTGCAACCAATAAGGCTGCAGAGCATTGTAATAATTCCCATAAGTCTTTTCATATTGTATATTGTGTATGTGTATTATCTTGCTGAATGTCAAGACGGAAGGAGATAGCAGACGCGTCAAATGTCAATCACTCTTGGGCGTGTGTAGGAATGACTTTCTGGATTGTGCCGTCAGGATTGTATGTGAGTCTGTCAACACAGACAGAACGTCTAACACCTGTGAACGGCTCTCCACGTGAGATGCTTAGGTCTGCATTGTGGTAGAACATATACCACTGTCCCTTGAATTCAACAATGCTGTGATGATTGGTTCCGCTGTTTACGGGATCAAGAATAACACCTTTGTATTCATACGGGCCAAGAGGGTTATCTGACATTGCGTAGACTATCTCAGGCTGATGCCCGGTAAGTGAACTGTTGGAATATGACAGATAGTATTTGCCGTTATATTTGTGGCACCAGGCTGCTTCAAAGAACTCAACAAGACCTTCTATGATGTGTACCTGACCATCATAGGAGATCATATCTTCATTCAGTTTGATGCAGCACATAGTATTCTGTCCAACGAACATGTATGCCTGTCCGTCATCATCAATGAATACGCAAGGGTCAATGAAGTCACGGTCACAAATTACCCCCGGTGAGTCAATGCTTAGCAGCGGATGTCCCAGAGGATCCTTGAAAGGGCCCAGCGGAGAGTCACTGACTGCTACTCCAATGTGTTTCTGGTCTGTTGGGTAATACAGATAATACTTGCCATTTCTCTCTACACAGTCAGGTGCCCAGGCTGCTTTCTTTGCCCATGTGGTCTGCTCAAATGGGCTGAAAACTACACCGCGGTCTGAGAAGGTCTTCATATCAGTTGTGGTAAAGACATGGTAATCTTTCATACTGAATGAAAAAGCATTGTCCTCATCATGACTCGGATAGATGTAAAGTGTATCGCCAAATACATGTGCAGAAGGGTCTGCTGTATAGATGTTTCTTATGATTGGATTAGGGAATACAGACTGTGCATCGGCACATATCATTGCGCTGATTAAAGCAACGCTTGCAAGTATAATTTTCTTCATGGGCGCTAAATTAGAGGAAAGAGAACACTATTGTCCTCTTTCTTTTGTGAATATGTAAACAGCAACAGTTGGGAGTATGACCAATAGCAATAATGCTGTCTCTGTCAATGCGTATGAACCTATGTAATCTACCAGCGTCTGAAATTTAAGAATTCCATCAACGAGAAGGACTAACAATGCAAACCAGCATAATAAGAATATTGCTGCGTGCTTTATCTTGCGCTTTTTCAGTTTCATTTTGCTTTATTGTTTTTATATCCAGTCGAAATTGTCTTTGCCTGCTCGGTACAAGCAGTCAGCAGGGCGGTTGCCAAGAGAAGGTTGACCTGATGCAGTTATTCAATTTCTACCTCCAGGTCTTCATAGAAAATACTTTCTCCGCTGGTGATACGGGGAACGTCAAGACGGAGTAGTTTTGCGTCTTTGGCTTCAAACTTGATCTTCTGCCAGATAGGATTGTTGACGATGTTTGAGAACTCGCCCTTTGAGAGCTCTGTCCATGATTGCCCGTCGTCATTCGAACCTAGAAGGATGTATTCGAGTGGCATACCTTCGCGATGCATCTGGTCAGGCAGGAAGTTGAAGCCGCTGACACGCTTTGTCTGGCCAAGGTCGATGTACATGGATTTTACGCCATTCACCTCAATGCCAGGGAAGAATATATTGTAACCCGATGATTTCTTTTCTCCGGCATCGGGGATGTCGGCGTTGAGTTCGGGAGCCAGGAATACACCCATGCGGCTGATGACCGGACGGGCCTTGGTGTCGGTGATGGTCATGCGCAGCTGAGTGGTTGTGACTGTAGGGAAGCAGATGATGCGCTTGCGACCAATTGTCTCAAGGCCGTCGGCCCAATCTGCGAGTTCGTCCTGCAGCGGTTGCCACTCGCCATTGACCAAGGCATCGATTGAGAACTTCTTGACACGCTGACCCAAGGCAATGTCTTCACACGCCATGAAACGGTTGAAGGTGGTTGGCTCCTTGAAGGTGAGTGTATAGACAGAGTCGCCTTCATTCTTTGGCGTTATTCCCTTTGCCAGGTCATGATCGAACACCTCATGAATCATCTTATTGAACGCTGCGCCACGGGCGCTGTCGATAGGAGAAATGAGTCCGTTTGGCATGATAGGGAAGTTGAGCAGCAGGGTGGAGTTGCGGCCTACTGACATATAGTAGGTGTCCATCAGCTTTGAGAGCGACTTGACGTGAGCGTCCTCTGAGGTGTGATAGAACCAACCCGGACGGATTGAGGTATTCGTCTCGCCAGGGCACCACACGTCACCGTTCTCCATGCCCCAATGCAGGTCGCCCCATTCAGGATCTTTGGTGCTGCTCATGAGGCTCCAGTTGCGATGCCCGATGTTACCGGCTTCAGTACCTACCCAGCGCAGGTCGCCTCGGCGGTCAGCACCATCGTTCCAGATAATGCAATGTGGCTGAAGCTGGCGAATCATGTCGTAGGTTGGCCCCCAGTCGTAGTAGGTCAGGCGGTCAATCTGGCGCGTCTCATTGGCCCCGCCATACCAGCCGTTGCCACCATTGGCTCCATCGAACCAAACCTCAAAGATGTCACCGTAGTTGGTCAACAGTTCTCGAAGCTGGTTGCGGAAGTAGGTGACGTATTCCGGCTTTCCGTATTCCGGGTGGTTACGATCCCAAGGGGAGAGATAGACGGCAAACTTCAAGCCTTCTTCACGACAAGCCTCGGCCAGTTCTGCCACCACATCGCCCTTGCCGTCCTTCCAAGGAGCAGTCTTGACTGAGTAATCTGTATATGCCGATGGCCACATACAGAAGCCACAATGGTGCTTGGCGGTGAAGATGATTCCTTTCATTCCTGCAGCTTTGCAGGTCTTTACCCACTGACGGGTGTCAAGGTTTGAGGGATTGAAAAGGTTTACATCCTCATCGCCGAATCCCCATTCCTGATCGGTGTAGGTGTTGAGCGAATAGTGCAGGAAAGCGTACATCTCCATGTCCTGCAGCGCAAGTTGATCTTCAGTCGGCAGAGGACCGAAAGGTTCTACCTGTTGCTTTGTATTGCAGGATGAGAGCAATGCTATGGCCATTAAGGCAAGTGCTACGTGTCTATAGTTCATTGTTGTGTCTTGTTATTGGTTCTGATGATGAATCCGTATTCGTAAGGGTCGGTTCCTGGGTTGGTATATTCAGGCAATGTGCGGCTACCCCATGTATTGATGCCACCCACGCCGTGCACATTGAGGTCAAGGTTTAGGTGGATTAATCCGTCACGAACAATGTCCTGCGGATGGCGATGCCCTTTGTCCAGCTCTTCATCGGCATAATCGTGTGCGTTGAAGCATAAAGGCTGCAAACCGGTGATGCATAGTTGATGTGCCTTGGTTGTGAGTTCTATGAGGCGTGTGTCGCAACGATAGCCATTATCCTGCGGACGGATGTATTCTGTTTCAAACTGCTTGATATCTTTTGTGTAATAGCCCAAATGCTGTGAAAGCTTGCGGTCGCTGTAGTTCTCCTCAGGACCACGTCCATACCAGCGAATCAGGTTGTCGGCGCTGGTAACGGCCATGCGCATGCCGAACTTTGGGATAAGCGGGATGTCTTCGCTCAATGGAACATAGCTGGCATTTACCTGAACGTCACCCTCATTATTTATAATATAAGAGAGTGTGTATTCTGCTCCGACTGGCAGGTCGAAGGCAAAGATTAAGACCACCGCACCTTTAACCTTCTGAATCTTCATATCCACCAAGGTACGCTGTGCTGCACAGTTCTGCCAGATGCCGACACGCTCTTTAAAACCAGCTTTCCATTGATTGTCATTCTCTGGCTTCCAGAAATAGGGTTCCAATGGTAGCTTGAGCATCTCCTCGCCATCGGCAATGATCTGCTTCAGTGCACCATTCTTGGCATCAAAGACTACCGAACCATTGCGCGTCAAGACACAGACCTCTTGCTCCGACTTCTTGAGCTTCGGAGCTTTTGCAGAGCGCTCAATTCCTATTGGATAAGCTGCTTCATCAACGACAAACTGCTCGTGAGCCACTACCGTTCCTTTCTTGCCCCAAGGCTTATCCTCGCGCAAGAGGGCTTTGACCGTCAAGAGGCTATCCATATTGGCATAGCGGCTTCCTTCAATGATATAGTCAAAGTCATCAACGCTTACGAACGGATCTACGCTGCACTTTTTTACATTGCCGTTCTCATAACTGAAATGAATCGGCTGATAGACATACTGCACCTCATAGAAATGTGGGTTCGGTACACGATCTGGACCTACTAGACCGTTGATCAGGAAGTTATCGTCATTTGGCTGGTCACCGAAATCACCGCCGTACGCCCAGAATTCATTGTCATTCTTCTTAAGCTCTGAGGTATAAGGATGGCCCAGCAATACGTTTTTCGACCCATCGTTATCATTTGTCAATTGTCCATTATCAATTGGCATGGCAATGCCCTGATCCACCCAATCCCAGATGGCGGCACCGCAGATGCTTGAATCTGCATAGATCACGTCCCAATACTGCTTGAAGTGTCCCATTGAGTTACCCATGGCGTGAGCGTACTCACGGGCAATCATAGGCATACGTGTCTCTCCGCGTCCCATATCCCTTAGGGCTTCAGGCGAAGGATAACCCACGTCGTGAAGGGCAGAATACTGAGGGTCACAATCGTAGAATGGCAGACGGGTAGGGTCCATACTTTCTATGGTGTCCTTCATGGCCTGGATGTTAGGACCTACGCCACCTTCATTGCCCAATGACCAGAGGATGACGCTTGGATGATTCTTATCACGCTCAACCAGCGCCACGGCACGATCTACGTGTGCATCCATCCAGTCGGGTTGATGCCCCATATACTCGTTGGCATAATCGTAACCATGACTTTCCTGATTGGCCTCGTCCATCACAAAGAGACCGTAGCGGTCACAGAGTTCGTAGAGGTACGGATCGCCAGGATAGTGGCTGGTTCGCAGGAAGTTGATGTTGCAGAGCTTCATCAGGGCAATGTCCTTTTGGTAGGTGGCACGATCCACAAAGCGTCCCGTACGCGGATGGTGATCATGGCGGTTCACGCCACGCAGCTTCACGTTCTTGCCGTTAATCTTGAGCACGTCGCCCTCAGTGTGTATCTCCTTGAAGCCGGTATGATAGTCAAAATGCTCACCGGCAGCATCGATGCTGACAGGATACAGATAAGGATCGTGAGCTGACCAAAGGTGTATGCGGTCGATGATGGTGCGTAGCGCAACCTCAACAGTGTCGCCTGCAGCAATCTGTGGGATGGTCTCTTCAAGTTTGACATCAATGCCTCCCACGTATACGCTTACTGGCACGTCTTTCACCAGTTTCTTGCCTGTATTGCACACTTTAACCACCGCCTCAAAACTGCCACGCCACACTTCGCCTCTCTGTTGGGAAAGCATCGGCTTAGAAATCAGTTTATAGTCGGCAATATGAACTAATGGCCTTACCCACAGCTGTACAGGACGGAAGATGCCTGAGAGTCGCCACATGTCCTGATCCTCAAGATACGAGCCGTCACTCCAACGGTACACCTCAACGGCCAGACGGTTCTTGCCCTCGTGCACGAATGGGGTGACATCAAACTCAGCCGGTGACATGGAGTTCTGGCTATACCCGACCTTCTGGCCGTTGATCCATACATACATGGCCGATTTTACGCCTCCGAAGTGAAGTATTAGATTCTGTGAAAGCATTTCAGTTGTTACGTCAAAGTCTGTAACATACTGACCTACAGGATTACGGTGGTCGTAAGCATACCAGTTATGTGGCGGTTCACTGGTCACCGATGGTTCATTGCGCTGAAAAGGATAAGGGATGTTCGTATAGATAGGACGACCATAGCCCTGCATCTGCCAGTTGCCCGGTACGGAAATCTTGTCCCATGCCGATACATCATAATCTGTCTGCCAGAAATCCATGATGCGAGAATCCGGATTCTTTGACCAATGGAAAGACCATTGTCCGTCGAGCGACACTATTTCCTTACATTCCGCCTCACGTGACGGCAACTGGAGTGTGGCATGATAAGGCAGCTTGTTTATGCCGAACACATGCGGGTTTTCCCAGTCCTGCTGTTGTGGATGGGCAGATGTGGCTATGCCAAGAACTGCTGTAAGCACAAGCATTTTGTGTGATTTTATCTTCATTCCTATGTCCATAGTTAATTTCTGAGTCATTGGTCTTGTCCACTCAAAGTTATCTCTCCAGTGCTTCTGTTTCCATTGTCTTGGGTGGGATTATAGAGCCAGACGTAGTCCAAGGCAATTGATGCTGAATGTTCTTGGAGTCTCATTGTCAAGTGACGGATCACAGTTCCTGGCATTATGGATCCAACTGCCACCACGGCACTGTCCTGTGTATTCGTTCATATCCTGACACCATTCCCAAACGTTTCCACTCATGTCATAGAGTCCAAGCTCGTTTGGCATCTTCTGACCTACGGGGTGGGTCTTGCTGTCGCTGTTGTCGGAGTACCAGGCCACCTGATCAATGTCGTTGCTTCCTGAATACGTGTATCCTTTTGAGAGCTTGCCTCCTTTATATGCATATTCCCACTCTGCAACTGTTGGAAGTCTGTATTTCTTGCCTGTCAAATCATTAAGCTTGCCGATGAATGTCTGACAGTCCTCCCAGCTGACTTGTTCCACCGGCAGGGAATCACCCTGCATATCCGATGGATTATCGTTCATTACCTTTTTCCAAAGCTCCTGAGTAACCTCATACTTGCAGATCTTGAAACTGCCTGCATCGGTCTTTACCTGGACCATGTCACTTGCAAGCTTGTCAAAGATAGACTGTTCAGCTGTACCCTTGCCTGAACAGCTGGTGATTACTGTAACCGTACCAATAAAGGACAGTATAATGAATATGTGATGCAGTCGTTTACACATAGCCATTCACAATAATTGTTTTGTTGCTTATTTCATTAGTGTCTTGCTGAACTTGACAGAAGTTCCTTCCTGAAAGGTCTTGAACAACTCTTCAATTTCAGGACCTTCGCCATCCCCATAGCTCTCAAGGACCAGTTCTGGTACTATTTCACTAACTGATCAGTAGTACAGGATAGTACGCTCGTAGGTGTATGATTCCTTATTTTCGCTGTTGCTTTCTATGTATTCAATGTGACGGTTTATCCAATTTCCATGACTGTCAAACTCGTAGGTGTATATCCTGGTTGATGTGCTGTTATACTCATCGCTTGTTCCATAGTAATTGGTAACCTCTTTAGTCATGTTTCCGTTCTGGTCATACTCATAATCGGAAACAGTGCGGTCACTAGGGGTGATTTCCTCATAACGGGAAAGCAGCATGTCCTTGTCATAGTCAGTACGATAGGTGAATGTGCGTGCATTGGCAGGCTGCTCTCCTGGTGCCTTGAATCCCTCATTGTATTCCAGGAACATTCCATTTGACTGATATGATATTGGACCGGTGTAGAACCACCAACCATCATAGTAGTCAACCGGATATGCGCCTTGATACTTGACGCAAGCGGTATCTGCCCATCTACCGTACTCATGTACTATCTGCAGCTGGGTGTCGCTGAGGAAAGTCATGGTTGTGACTGATGTAGTGTCGCCATCAGTGATTTCTGTTATCTTTGAAAGTCCGGCTGCCAGTCCTGTCTCCTGCAGATGTCCCATATTTCCGTTAGCAGGCAAATACTTTCCTGGGTTGCCATATTCGTAGCTTGTTGTTGCCTGGGTCTTGATACTGCTTCCATTGGTAATCTGACTCATGCTCTTCAACTGACCGTCTGATCCATAAGTGAATGTGGTGGTTACATAAGTATCCTTCCCCCACTGCTCATTGATGGATGTTGGCCTGCCCTGTCTGTCGTATTCTTTGGTAGTGCTTCTGAATTCATCGGTTTCTGTTATGCTCTTGACACCCTCTGGGGCAAGCTGGCTGCGAAGCCACCAGTTGATTGATGAATCGGAATCGCCTCCGTTTTCTGTTTTGCCTTCATTCGGATCACATGAGATGAGTGCAAGGCATGCAATTGCAAGTAAGCTGAGCTTTTTCATTTTGTATGAGTTTTATAGTTTGTATTCGTTTTCTGCAAATATACTACTACTTTTCTCATAGCTCAGCAGTTTGTTACTATCAATTTGTACAATTCCCCTTTGCAGACCTCCTGGTCAGGTTTCTTTCCTTACTTCAATTGAAATGGTCAGTCCACCGCCCGGAGTGATTGAGGCAGTGGCGATTCCTCCGTACTGAAGGGCTATGTTCTTTACAATGGCTAGTCCAAGTCCGGTGCCACCCAGGCGGCGTGAGCGACCCTTGTCAATGCGGTAAAAACGCTCGAATATGTGTGACAGATGTGTGGCAGGCACTCCGGCTCCGTTATCTATGAAGGTAAACTGGTACCTGTCGGCCCACACTCTGGCCTGCACCTTGAAATATGTTGCCTCAGTAGCGTAGGCAAGGGTGTTGCTGAAAATGTTGTGGAACATTGAATAGATGAGCGATGCATCGCCCGTCATAGGCATTGATTCCGGAATGGACAACTGCAGCTGTATGCCCTCCTGGCTGAACTGGGAACCGGTTTCAGATGCAATCTGGCGCAGAATTACGGCTGCGTCAATCTGGGTCTGCGGTCTTGTTATATGTGCCTCGTCAAGGCGTGTCAGAGTGCTCATGTCAGCCAGCAGCGAGCTCATCCGTCGGCTCTGGGCGTAGCATCGTTCCAGGAATTCCTGACGCTTGTCCTGCGGCATGGACGCATTTGAAACCAGGGTCTCCAGGTATCCTTCAATGGTTGCCGCCGGTGTCTTCAGTTCATGGGCGGCATTCTCAGTAAGCTGACGCTTTATGCGCTGCTTTTCACGTTCGCTGTGCTCGTACCTGTACCTGAAATAGACGGCTATTGCAATCAGCACAAAAATGCCTACAGTGTAGTAAAAGAATGTGTAGTCACGTGTCAGCGATGAAGTCAATTCAGCAGAGTAGGGGACCGATGAACGTACTATCCTGTCATCAAACCGTGTGGCAGAGTAGAAATATTTCTCTCCGTTGGTTTCCGATGCACGCTTTATGGCGTATCCGCTGCCATGTTTCAGAGCTTTCTGTATCTCTTCTCGCTGAAGATGATTGCCCATGTGGGTAATGTCTTTCTCTTCAGAATCAGACAGCACATTTCCAAGTGTGTCCGTGACTGTGACACGTATTGTGGTGTCCGAACTGCCTTCAAGCCACCGGTAGTTGTTGAGCTGCAGCAGAGAGTGCAGAATGTCAGCGCGGAAGGCATGCTCACGCTGGTATTCGTATATACCGAAGAACAGCGTAAACAGGCTGGCCAGCACAGTGGCTCCAATGAAAATCTTGTTTGTGATGCGGGTTGCCATTACTTTCCGAAAATATAGCCGTAACCGAATTTTGTGCGCAGATACTCTCCGTAACGCCCTATTTTCTTTCTGATACGGGTTATGTTGACATCAACGGTGCGGTCCAGCACAATGGCATCGGATGGCCAAACTGTCTGCAGAATCTGTTCGCGTGAGAAAACCTGTCCTGGTTTTGAAAGCAGCAGTGCCAGCAGTTCAAACTCAAGTTTCGTGAACGATACCTTGCTGCCATCGACAGTGCATTCTTTGCTGTCAAGGTTCAGAACGATGCCTTCATACTGGATTGTGTTGATGGACTGAGTCCTTCTTAATACTGCCTTCACGCGCGCCTTGACCTCGCTGATGCGGAAAGGCTTGCATATATAGTCGTCACTGCCAAGTGCAAATCCACGCAGAAGGTCTTCTTCCATGGTTTTTGCTGTACAGAATATAATAGGTATGCCGGCGGTCTGAGGATTTGCCTTCAGTTCACGGGCCCATTCAAATCCTGATCTCGGAGTCATCATGACATCCAGCAGGATCAGGTCAACAGGTTTGCTGTCAAGCACTTTCTGTCCCTCTTTAGCACTCTCTGCCGCAAGGGCATCAAATCCATCCATCTCAAGATTGAAACGCAGGATTTCACATATATCCGGCTCGTCATCGACTATAAGGATACGGTGTTTCATAAAACTTGTAATCTTGTCTCAAAAGTAAGCATAAAAATCTTAAACCCTGGTCTGTCTTGCCTTGGTCTGCACTACATTGAGACTGTAATCGGCAAATTTTTCAAGTCCCTCACTTATTGTCTTCATTCCATAGAGGAAGAGTCCAAGAGAACCGGCCAGGGACAGGATGTTCAGGATTATGTCCATTAGAGTCTGTTTTAACCTTTGCAAAGGTGTTGCAAAGATGTTACAGACTTGTTACAGATGAACAGATATACGGCAGGAGGCGTAAAAAATTGGTTTGTGTAACCGTATTGAAACATTTTTGAAAACAATATGAAACAGCCCCGATGGACTTTTGCCGCCGTAAATTCAAACAATATGGATATGGAAAAAGCAATCAAAATTCAGCGGTATTACAACTGTTTCCGCCTGGCAGTGTCAATTCTGGTTATAGGTTTAATGGTCTATCTTACACTTTGAAAATATGAATACGGTATTTCTGGGTATAGTAATATTCCTTTGTGTGCTGGCAGTCTTTGACCTTGTGGTAGGTGTCAGCAACGATGCAGTCAACTTTCTGAATTCCGCCATAGGTGCCAAAGTGGCCAAGTTCCGTACTATCGTGGCGGTGGCGGCAATAGGTGTATTTGCCGGTGCAGCCATGAGCAACGGCATGATGGATGTGGCACGTCATGGCATAATGACCCCGCAGTACTTCAGTTTCTATGAAGTGATCTGCGTGTTCCTGGCAGTAATGGTGACCGATGTCATACTCCTTGACGTGTTCAACACACTGGGCATGCCTACATCGACCACCGTCAGCATGGTATTTGAACTTCTTGGCGGTGCCTTTGCTGTGGCAATACTCAAGATTGTGCACGGAGCAACCGCTGCCGACGGAACGCTGCTTGGGCTGGGAAACCTGCTTAATACGGAGAAGGCTATCAGCGTCATAATGGGTATATTCCTGTCTGTTGCAATTGCTTTCGCTGTAGGTACCGTGGTCATGTGGATAAGCCGACTGGTCTTTACGTTTACCTATAGAATAAACGGCAAGACAACGGCCTACAACGGTGAAATGGGCGGCCTGACAAGCAGTTCGCTGAAGATTGGAATCTTCTCAGGCATCGCCGTTACAAGCATCATCTGGTTCCTTCTCATAAACGGACTTAAGGGCAGTTCTTTCATGTCACCTGAACTGAAGCAGGCAATCAACGCCAATACATGGTACATACTTGGTGGAGGCGTGCTGGTGTTCAGCGTCATCATGACAATACTGAGTGCATTCAAGCTGCCGGTATTGAAGTTCGTAGTGCTGCTTGGAACCTTTGCCCTTGCAATGGCCTTTGCCGGCAATGACCTTGTAAACTTTGTAGGTGTTCCGCTTACGGGACTCGATGCCTATCTTGATTATACTGCAAATGGTAGTGGAAATCCCGATGCCTTCCTGATGGGCTCGCTCATGGAAAGTGCCCATACAAGGGCCATATTCCTGATTTTTGCAGGAGTGATAATGGTTCTGTCGCTCATTTTTTCAAAGAAGGCACAGAATGTAGTTGAAACCAGCGTGGGACTGAGCCGCCAGAGTCAGGGCGATGAAATGTTCGGTTCATCACCAGTAGCGCGCTCACTGGTAAGAAACAGCAATGCCACTTCAAAGTTCGTGGCCAGAATCATACCCGACAGCATTCTGCACTGGATTGACACCCGTTTCAACAGTGAAGAAATGAAACTGCCGCAGGGAGCAGCCTTTGACCAGATCCGTGCAGCCGTAAACCTTGTACTGGCAGGCCTACTTGTTGCCATCGGCACAAGCCTTAAGTTGCCGCTGTCAACAACCTATGTTACCTTCATGGTAGCCATGGGTACATCGCTGGCTGACCGTGCATGGAGCCGTGAATCGGCCGTATTCCGTATAACCGGTGTGCTGAGTGTCATAGGCGGCTGGTTCATCACCGCAGGTGTGGCATTTGTCTTCAGTTTCTTCTTGACAAACACAATGTACTTTGGCAGCTACATAGCCATGGCTCTTGCCATAGCCCTTGCCATCTACCTGCTTGTACGCAGCAACCTGAAGGAGACCAAGTCAAATACAAATACTGATGATTCCATCTTCATGCAGATACTTGCAGCCAAGGATAAGACCGTTATATGGAGACTTCTGTGCGAACATATCTGCAGTGGCAATGCATCGCGCCTTAAGTTTGTAATTGACACATACGGCAGCATGACCGATGCCTTCCTAAATGAGCAGTACCAGCCCCTGAGGCGCGCAACGGCTCTCATAGATGATGAACGCAAATCACTGAAGCGTCAGCGCAAGCAGGAAATTCTTACCATGCAGCGCCTTGACTCAATGCAGATGATCAGCCGCAATACATGGTATTTCCTGGGCATCAACTCATGCCAGCAGATGCTCTATTGCCTGAAGAGAATTAACGAACCTCTGCGTGAGCACGTTGGAAACAGCTTCCTTCCATTGCCAGAAGCATATCACAAGGATTTCATCAAGGTAAAGGATTCTGTGCTGGAAATCTATGGCCGTGCCCTTGTCATGATTGAGACTGGTGACTTTACCAATGCAGATAATCTGCGAGAAGACTGCACGGTAATCCAGCTGCAGATATCAGACGACCGTAAGCGTGTCATGGACAGCATTCAAAGCGGAACGACCAATCTGAACACACTGCTTCTGGCCATTCACATACTGCAGGAAAGCCAGGAACTGATAGGCTCACTGCGTCACATGATACGTGGCATGAACAAATTTGCCGGTGCTGGGGAGTAGCCTGCTGGATTTCTTGGTTTTCGCCAAGGTCGGTAACAAGTACCTGGCTTAAGAATACTCACAGAGCACATGCGTGTCACGCACACCGCTTTCCAGGGCTGTGCGCAACACTAACCATACTCAAAACGTTCCTAGAGAGCGGCGGTGTCACCCATCTTGGCGACCTCCTGTATTCGTGAAATAGTCGGATCCAAAATCAAAGCACTAATGAAAGCCTGAGTAGTGATACAAGGGCTTTCATTTCTTTTTGGTTTATCCAGTGGATGGTGGGCTGCAGGTCCAGGTGTTCACTGACATGGATCCGGCAGGTCAGTTCCGTGGCACATTCATAGCCTTCATCCATACGGGCATAGTCGGTGTATAATCCCAGTCCAGCCTTGGGAATTGCATACAGAAATCCAATGCCCAGAAAATCAGAGCATGATACCTGACTGCCAAAAGCATGTGAGCATCCGGCTATAAGACTTAAATCCTGCGTCAAGGAACACTCAGTATACCCCCAAAGGGTTTCTGCGCGTGACAATGTTTCTGCGTGTGACAGGGTTTCAGCGCGTGACAATGTTTCTGTTCTTGTGTGAAGGCATCCGCCCATATAGAAACTGGCCTGGGTGCTTTCATATCCTATCTGTCCCATCACAAACAATCCATCGCGTGCAGGGTTGAACTGGAACACATGTTCCTTTCCCCATGGGCTGCTGTATCCGCTTCCATTGTAAATACTTGACAGAATCTGCAGATTATCAGAACAGTAGGCGTAGTGTATCCCGACCGATGCCAACGGGTAATTGGCAATGTCATAGTTTGTACTTATTGTGGGAAATACACCGCAACTGCTGTTTGTGAACAGTGACGTTATCGGACTGGTAAAATAATCCTCATTTATATTCCTTACACCAACATAGAACTCATGCCGGTTACCTGGCCGGTAAACCACATTCATTACAGCCAGACCAAATGGCAGGTTCTCTTCTTCTATGTTTGAGAATACTTGAAAATCATTGATCAGACGTTCGTTGCGAGTCTTGCCTATACTGATCGATGCAGCCTGAAATGAAACGCTGTTCCCAACCGGAACTTCAGCCTCAAGCCTGAGCAGTCCCGGCATATTGAAACCACCCTTGAAATCGGTCTGAAGTTCTGTTGCGTACTGCAGCCCGAATGTGGGCTGGGCAAATGTAAGGTGGCTGCCCAAAAGCGGAGCAGCCACCAAGATAAACCTAAGAAATCTCATAACTCGCATCGCTCGCTTACAGCCATTTTCCAAACCTTCTTACATACCAGTTCTTTATTACCTGGGTCAGCACGCAGTAGCAGAGCAGGGTGGCGGCAAGCCATGGGAAATAGCTCAGTGGCAGCGGCATAAGACCAATGTAGGTACCGAACTCAGTGAACGGAATTGCTATTCCAATTGCCATGATTGCAAAGGTCATTATCATGAGTGGCCATGCTGCACAGCTCTGGAAGAATGGAATCTTCTGAGTGCGAATCATGTGAACAATCAGGGTCTGAGACAGCAGTCCTTCAATGAACCAGCCACTCTGGAAAAGTGTCTGCATTTCAGGGCTTTGGCAGCCAAATATGAACCACATGAGCAGGTAGGTGCTGATGTCAAATATGCTGGAGATAGGGCCAATGAATATCATGAACCTGGACAGGTCTGAACTGTCCCATCTGCGCGGCTGCAGCAGGAATTCACGGTCCATTCTGTCAAAAGGAATTGCAATCTGCGATATGTCATAGAGCAGGTTCTGCACCAGCAGGTGTATGCTCAACATAGGCAGGAACGGCAGGAAGGCCGATGCCGCCAGCACGGAGAACATGTTTCCAAAGTTGCTCGATGCAGTCATCTTTACATATTTGATAATGTTGCCGAATGTCTCCCGACCAGCCAGTACGCCTTCTTCAAGAACCATCAGGTCCTTTTCAAGAAGAATAATGTCTGCACTCTCTTTTGCTATATCAACGGCCGAATCCACGCTTATGCCAATATCGGACTGACGTAGTGCCGCAGCATCATTTATACCGTCGCCCAGAAAGCCCACGGTGTTGTCCTGCGCCTGAAGCAACTGTATTATTTCTGTCTTCTGGTGCGGGGTGAGCTTGGCAAACACACGGTTGTTCATGACCGCGCTCTGTTTCTGGGCTGCAGTCATCAGCTCAAATACCGGTCCGGTAATGCAACCATCGTGTTCAATGCCTACCTGCTGTGAAATGGTGCTGACAACGGCATCATTGTCTCCGCTCAGAACCTTGACCTCAATGCCGGCCTCCTGTAGCTGACGTATGGCATCGGCCGCAGACTCCTTTGGTGGATCAAGGAATGCCAGATAGCCAATGAGTACCATGTCGGCCTCATCATCTATATTGAATTCCCCGGCTTTTTCAAGGAATGACTTGTGTGCAACCGCCAGTACTCTCATGCCCTGAGAGTTCATCTCGTGGACTATTCCAAGCGCCTTGTCACGTATCTCATTGGTCATGGGGATAACCTGGCCGCCCAGTTCGCAGAGTGAGCAGATGCTTATCATCTCTTCTACGGCTCCTTTTGTAATAATCTGACGCTTGCCCTGGCTGTCTTCAACCACAACAGACATTCTGCGGCGGTTGAAATCAAACGGAATCTCGTCAATCTTGGTGTAATTGTCAATAACTACATCAAGTGCCCTGCCGTTTTCATTTACGTGCTCTACTATCGCCTTGTCCATAAGGTTCTTTATTCCGGTAGAGAAATAGCTGTTGAAGAAGGCATGTCTCAGTATGCGTCTTGACAGGTCCTGGGTGGCATCGGCATTTATTGACTTTACCAGCACAACCTTGTCACGCGTCAGTGTCCCGGTCTTGTCAGTGCACAGAATGTTCATGGCACCAAAGTTCTGTATGGCATTCAAGTCCTTGACCACAACCTTTTTTCTTGACATTTTGACGGCGCCTTTTGCTAGGTTGGCCGTAACTATCATTGGTAGCATTTCTGGGGTCAGACCCACTGCAACACTCACTGCAAAGATGAACGCCTCAAGCCAGTCTCCCTTGGTGGAACCGTTCAGCATGAACACAAACGGAACCATTACCAGCATGAACCTGATAAGCAGCAGCGATACTTTGGTTATGCCCTTGTCAAAGGCCGTTTCTGCCCTGTGCCCGACAATGCTCTTGGCAATTGAACCAAGGTAGGTCTGGTTACCGGTTGCAAACACAATGCCGCGTGCGGTTCCGCTTACAACGGTTGATCCCATGAAAGTCAGGTTGTCCAAATCTACCACGCTGCCTTCTGTCTGACCGGCCTGAGGGGTCTTTTCTATTCCCTCACTCTCGCCGGTCAACGATGACTGGCTCACAAAGAAATCCTTGCTTTCAAGAATGCGTATGTCGGCCGGAATCATGTCACCAGCACTCAGCCACACAACGTCACCTGGCACCAGTTCCTCTACCGGTATCTCGCCACTCTCATTACTAGAACGCTCCACGTAACACGTGTTCTTTACCATCTTAAGCAAAGCATCGCTCGAACGTCCAGCCTTCAACTCTTGTACAAATCGGAGTATTGCCGAGAAAATGACCATTGTGGAGATAATGATGATTGTTGTCCAGTCCTGTTCGCCTGGTTCAGCCAACACAACATCAAGCACAAACGAGATGATAATCAAAGCCGTTAGCACTCCGATAAATGGATTGATGAAAGCCGATACGAAAAGCTTCATCGGATTTGTTCGCTCCTCGTGAACCACGATGTTCTCGCCGAACTTACGACGTCTTTTTTCTCCCTCCCGCTCACTTAACCCACGTCTGTGAGCCTAGAGTGCGCTATACACTTG
>JAKSIY010000045.1 GCA_024398535.1 Bacteroidaceae bacterium | reverse complement strand
ACCACCGAGGTCTCCACCCCTACCCTACGCGCCGCTGTGCCGATCTACCGTCAGAGCTGACGCCACGAGCGCAAAACACCCGCCCAAATGAGGAGGAACACCGTCAGAGAGTGCCGTCTAAATACTGCGCAAAAAGGCGGGCGGCACTCTCTACCTTTGCTGCGCAAGGGCGTTTGCGGTAGTAGTCGGCATTACGTTCATCTGGGACGTAATTTCCTATTGGAACAGGGCCTTTCAGCCCAAGCAGTTCCGCGCAGATAAGACTGCCGTTCTCTTCCTTTGACCTAGCCAGAAGATCCTGCACTACCTTGTAGCAATGAGCCTTGCCCTCGCGATCGGCACCATCAGTCTGGCCGTCATTGAGCCCCGCCAGGATTACCAGTCCAGAGACGGCACCGCACATCATGCGCATGCGCCCCACTCCACCGCCAAAGCCGGCAGCAACAAGTTTTGCCTGGGTGTCAGTCAGGCCGTACAGGTCTGCAAATGCTGAAACGACGCTCTGACAGCATCCGTAGCCACTCATGAACAATTCCACGGCACGTTGCACACGTTCTTCCAGTTCAGCTCTCATAATTTTTCAGGGAATCAACAGTGAACTGTCACCATAGCTCAGGAAACGGAAGTCATGAGCCAGGGCATAGTCATAAATCCTGTGCCAATCACCATTCACGAATGCAGACACAAGCAGCAGAAGCGTACTCTCAGGCTGATGGAAGTTTGTTACAATCATCTTCACAATGTGGTACTGGTAGCCAGGAGCTATGATAATCTGCGTACTGGTCTTCAGCACGTCAAGCCCGTGACGGTCCAGATACGCCAGCGTTGTCTTCAGGGAATCAACGGTACTCATATCTGCCTCTGACTGGTATGGAGTCCACTGCGGAACATGCATCTCCTCTTCAGTGGCATCGGGATGCGATGCAAGGAAAACGCCTATGTAATACAGGCTCTCAAGAGTGCGCACAGACGTTGTCCCCACGGCAATTGCCTGGCCGTCATGGGCAATGAGCTTCTCTATGGTCTCACGCCTTACGGCAATGTACTCTGTATGCATCTCATGGTCGCCAATCTCTTCAGATTTGACAGGCTTGAACGTACCGGCACCCACATGCAGAGTCACCTCCTGGCGTTCTACACCGTGAGCATCAATATCATTCAGCACAGGCTCAGTGAAATGAAGGCCGGCAGTAGGAGCCGCCACAGAGCCCTTAATCTTTGAATAGACGGTCTGATATGTGGTTTTGTCACTCTCTTCTGACTTGCGGTTCAAGTACGGAGGAATAGGAATCTCGCCGACAGCCTCAAGCAGTTCTGCAAAGGTCACGCTGCTGTCATTCCATGAAAAGTCAATCTGAAAGCTTGTGCCGTGCGGGCCGATGCGCTCTGCACTTAGCACCACCTCCTTGCCGCCCACGTTCACGGTCCTGTGCAGCTGACCCTCTTTCCAACGCTTCAGGTTACCCACCAGACAGTACCACGAGCATCTTTCACGCTGGGTGAACATCTGAGCATAATCACTGGGCGATGCCGGCTCAAGCAGGAATATCTCTATCAAGGCACCCTGATTCTGCTTGGTGTCCTCCTTGCGGAAATGCAGTCTTGCCTGAATTACCTTGGTGTTGTTGAATACCATCAACGCTCCCGTCGGCAGGTATGCAGCTATGTTCCTGAAGACGTCCTCACTGATCTGGCCATGATTGTAAACCAGTAGCTTTGAAGAGTCTCTCTGCGCCAGCGGATACTTGGCTATGCGCTCATCGGGCAGTTCATAGCAGTATTCGCTTATCTTTATGTGTCCTACCTTTTCTTCCATATCAACGGCAAAATTACTATTTCTGGAACAATTCCGGGTATTTATGTATGAAATAGACTGGAGTGCAGCTCCACGCATGGCAGGCACTGTTGACCGGACTGAATCCGTATGGTGAAAGGAAATCGTCATTAGGGTCGTATGCCTCCCAGAAGGTGTCTGCGCCCTTCCGCACCATGCCACCCCAGTAATCAATCAGATAGTCACGGGCATCAGTCTCCATTCCGCAGGTCAGCATGGCGTCTATCAGATAATGTGTACCGTATGGAGTTCCCGGCATCTTTACGCTTTCAGGTTCAGACTCATTCAGTGAAAGTACAGTCTTCAAGGCACGCTGTCCTTCCTTGGCCGATAGTACACCGCTCTTTATCATCCAGGCTTGGCTGCAGATGCTTATCTGCCTCTCTTCACCGCTCACAAAGTAGCCCTTACGGCTGTCATACAGGCGGGAACGGGCTGCAGAACGCATCTTCTTCTCAAGAGACGGCCATGATGCCACCTCCTTCTCCTTTCCCAGCATCTTAGCCAGTTCATATGTCTGCTGCAGGGCAAAGATGGTTGCACCCTGCATAGGGGTGTTCACGTCAAGTCCGTCACGCCAGTCAAAGAAGAGCCAGACAAAACTGCCACGTGCCCACTGGTTGAAGATGCCGTCTGCACCTACGTATGAGATGGCATCCTCCATCTGGCGTCTTGCAACCGGCCACAGGTCAAGCGCAGTCTCCATGTCATTCGTGTCCTTCAGGTACTCAAGCAGAGTACTGTTCCACAGAAGACAGTATGTCAGGCAGTATGACCCATACTGCGGATGCGGCACGGGATGCTCAAAAATATTTGATATGACAATTCCATCATCGGTACTGAGGCCTGCAAACAGATAAAGGCAATGCTTCACCAGGTCAAAGTTCCTGAAGCTGTACCGATTTGCCAGAGACTGCAGGTAAAGGTCTCCGGACCAGAGCCGGTGATCTCTTTTGGGGCCATCCTCAAATACAGTCTGCATGCATTCCCGCAGCGTCTCTATACTGACATCATTGATCTGCCTGATAATCTCAGGTGCATCATCATTCAGCTGCGTCTGCACCTGCCCTGCAGAAGAGACGGCATCGAACCTGACATCATCAATTGCAAAGTCAAAGTCGGGCGATGCTCCCAGCAGCTCAATCTTCAGGTAGCGGAAGGCCATGCGGCGCTCAATGGCTATATCCTTGTCCACCTCTATGACCGTTACCGTTTCATCCTGCATCCAGGCCCGGCTCAGGCTTCCTTTCCATGGATCCAGAGGGGTATTCATCTCTGCCGGAAGTTCTCCGAATGTGAACTTGATACGAACTGGCGCATCCTGGCATCGGCTCAATGTCTTTGTATGAAAGGTAAAGTAGCCGGTAAGATGGCGACCGAAATCAAGTGTAATCTCCTTTACATCCTTGAAATTTCGCTCATAAAGGGCAGCCTCAACTGTCTCTTGGACAGGCTCATAGCGCCATCCCTGGAACGCGGCGTCATCCTTTACCGCCTTGACCACAGAAACCGGACGTACAGTCTCATGCATGAGCTCAGGCGTTGTACCAAGAGCCTTCTGCATCCAGCCCTCACGCTGCTCTGCAAAGATATCCTGTGCATCTGCATTCATATTTCCCAAAAACAGCATCATCATGCTGCAAAGAATCCCGGATAATTTCATAGTCAGTACTTTTTCATAGCAAAGATAGCAAAAAACGGACAAGGGCGGAGCCTTGCGGTTCCGCCCTTGTTCATCTATGTGGTTCGGTTGATTACATCATGCCGTCCATGCCACCCATGCCCGGTGCCATTGCCGGCATTGGCTTGTCCTCTTTCTTCTCTACGATAACACACTCAGTTGTCAGGAACAGACCTGCAATTGAAGCTGCATTCTCAAGAGCAACACGGGTAACCTTGGCTGGGTCAATTACACCGGCCTTCTTCAGGTCCTCATACTTGTCAAGACGTGCGTTGTAACCAAAGTCGCCTTCTGACTCAGCAACCTTCTGCACTACAACGGCACCCTCCTTACCTGCATTGAAGACAATCTGACGCAGCGGCTCCTCAATTGCACGGCGTACAATCTGGATACCTGTCTCCTCATCGGCATTGTCACCCTTCAGACCGTCAAGAGCCTTGATTGCGCGGATGTATGCAACACCACCACCGGCAACAACACCCTCTTCAATTGCAGCGCGTGTAGCGCAGAGTGCATCGTCAACACGATCCTTCTTCTCCTTCATCTCAGTCTCAGAAGGTGCACCTACGTGGATTACAGCAACACCACCTGCCAGCTTGGCAAGACGCTCCTGCAGTTTCTCCTTGTCATACTCAGATGTTGTGGTCTTGATCTGTGACTTGATCTGGGCTGTACGTGCCTCAATGGCATCCTTCAGACCCTTACCGTTTACGATAGTAGTATTGTCCTTTGTGATTGTGATCTTCTCAGCCTGACCCAGCATCTCCATTGTAGCCTGCTCAAGCTTCACGCCACGCTCCTCACTTACCACGAAACCACCTGTCAGGACTGCAATATCCTCAAGCATCTCCTTGCGGCGGTCGCCGAAACCTGGAGCCTTGACAGCGCAGATCTTGAGACCTGAACGCAGACGGTTTACAACAAGTGTTGTCAGTGCCTCTGAATCAACGTCCTCTGCAATGATCAGCAGTGGACGGCCAGACTGAACGGCTGGCTCCAGGATTGGCAGCATGTCCTTCAGGTTTGAGATCTTCTTGTCATGGATAAGAATCAGAGGATTCTCCATGACGCAGTTCATCTTCTCTGTATCTGTAACGAAATATGATGACAGGTAACCGCGGTCAAACTGCATACCCTCAACTACGTCGATGTATGTCTCACGGCCCTTGGCCTCTTCAATGGTGATTACGCCATCCTTTGAAACCTTCTTCATGGCCTCGGCAATCTGCTTACCAATCTCAGAATCATTGTTTGCAGAGATTGTGGCAACCTGCTCAATCTTGTCAAAGTCATTGCCAACTGCCTCAGCCTGCTCCTTGATATTCTCAACGACCTTCTCTACGGCCTTGTCAATACCACGCTTCAGGTCCATTGGGTTTGCACCTGCAGTCACGTTCTTCAGACCTACAGCCACGATGCTCTGTGCCAGAACGGTTGCGGTAGTTGTACCGTCACCTGCATCGTCACCTGTCTTTGAAGCAACAGACTTGACCAGCTGAGCACCGGTATTCTTGTATGGATCAGCCAGCTCTACCTCCTTGGCAACGGTTACACCGTCCTTGGTGATGTGTGGAGCACCGAACTTCTTCTCAATGATCACGTTGCGGCCCTTAGGTCCAAGTGTCACCTTTACTGCGTTAGCCAACTCGTCAACACCCTGCTTCAGAAGGTCGCGGGCGTCCATATTGTACATTATATCCTTTGCCATGATACTATTCTTTTATAATGTGATTAACCAAGAATTGCAAGAACGTCACTCTGACGCATGATCAGATACTTTGTTCCGTCAAGCTCAATCTCTGTGCCGGCATACTTTCCGTAAAGAACGGTGTCACCCTTCTTGAGTTCCATCTTCTCATCTTTTGTGCCTTCACCTGCAGCAATGACTTCACCCTTCAGAGGTTTCTCCTTTGCTGTATCAGGAATGATGATACCGCCGATTGTCTTCTCTTCTGCAGCTGCTGGAAGTACCAGCACGCGGTCTGCTAATGGTTTAATGTTCATCTCTTTATTTTTTTGGTTTTTACTTTTCTGTTCAATCCTTTCACAAGAAAGGCACGGTCTCTATTACCAAAACCGTGCCAGATGCAGATTCTGCCATATCAGTCATGCGCTTATGGCATCATGACTGACAACATGACACCAAGTATTCGGAAAGTTTCTCAGGCGTCAGGTCAAGACTGTAGCTGCCATTATGGAATGCGCTTATGTGGCCAGTCTCTTCAGATACCACTACAGCTACGGCATCGGTCTCTTCCACCAGTCCCATGGCGGCTCTGTGCCTCAGTCCGAACTGCTTTGGAAGGCCAGGAGTCTGCGATACGGGAAGAACGCCCGATGCAGCCACGATCCTACCTCCGTCTATGACCATTGCGCCATCGTGCAACGGGCTGTTCTTGAAGAAGATATTCTCTATGAGAAGTTGATTCAGGTCTGCATTCACAGGCTCGCTGTTGGTAATTACGTATGACAGGTTCTGCGCCCTCTGGATGACTATCAAGGCCCCCTCCTTGCGGGCACTCATGTTCGTGCAGGCGGCAACAATCGGCTGAAACCAGACGGCATCGGTGGTCTCATGGTTATGATGTGTCAGCCAGCGGAAGATTCCACGTGTACGGGTATGTGTACCTATCTCACGGAAGAACTGACGGATGTCATCGGCAAAGAGCACAATCAGAGCAATAACTCCAACGTCAACCAGCTTGTTAAGGATTGCGCCAAGCAACTGCATCTTAAGCATCTGGGACACAAGCATCCACACAAAGATGAAGAGCATGATGCCTATGAACATGTTCAGTGAGCCGGAGCGTTTCATCATCTTGTACAGATAGAAAAGCAGCAACGCTACACCTAGGACATCAATCAGGTCCTTGATTCCAAACGTCGTGAAGTATTCCATAATTTACAGGTTCTGTTTCATTCTTTCCACTATGCGTACAGTCTCAGCGGCTTCCTTTACGTCATGCACGCGCAGCCACTCTACGCCAGCCATGGCAGAAATCGTGTTGAGTACGGTAGTTCCATTCAGAGAATCTGCCGGTGTGGTACCAAGCAGTCTGAATATCATTGACTTTCTTGAGATGCCCACCAGCACCGGCAGTCCGTATGCCTGAACAGCTTCAAGATGCGCCATGATGCGGTAGTTGTCATCCAGACTTTTTGCAAAGCCGAATCCCGGATCCAGTATCACTTCCCTAACCCCGTATCGGTCAAGTTCTGACAGACGGCTGTCAAAAAATGATTTCATGTCGTCAATGACATCGGTCTCTGGCTGGTGATTATAAGTCAGGATATAAGGTGCCTGGTTCGATGCCAGCATCTCAAACATCTCAGGCGTTCCACCGGATATGTCATTTACAACCATTCTGCCCCATTTTTCCAGACACAGGCATGCTATCTCCGGACGGAATGTATCCACGGACAGGGGTACGTCAGGAAAGTGTGACTTAATGACAGGCATGCTCCACTCAAGTCTTTCTGCCTCCATGCAAGAGTCGGCAAACTGACTGCCCGGACGGGTTGAGCAGGCTCCCACGTCTATCATGGCAGCACCGTCTGACAGCATATCCTGGACACGCTTCAGCAGAGCCTCCTCATCATTCACCCGTGACCCGGCAAAGAATGAATCGGGAGTGACATTAAGGATACCCATCACCTGGGTTCTGCTCTCCTTTGCCATTTCTGTCATTTCTTCAGAACGGCCTTTGCAACCTGCTCACTGATGGCCTTCATTCCGGCCTGCGACGGATGTCCCAACTGCTTGTCAATGTTCTTCAGGGCAATTACAGGAATCTGATATTTTGCACACACAGTATTGACTGACTCGTTGATGGCATCGTCCAGTTCCGAGTTCAGCAGATAGTAGATTTCTGCTTCCGGGTAGAGCATCTTGATGTTTGACAGCATGTAGGCTGCAGCAGGACGGAAAGCGTACATATCCTTCTTTGACCAGTCAGAATACTGATACTCTCCTATCGGTGAATGTGCCCAGGAATCATTGGTACAGCCAAATATCAGGATGATATCCGGATTGCCCAGATAGTTGATTCTTGAATAGAAACTGCGGTCTGAATAGTCCTCACCGTTGTATCCGGTGTTACAAACCGTTGAACCGGAGTAGGAATTGTTCTGCTCAAGCTGCAGGCCGTTGTCATTGATGAACTGATACCACCAGGTCTGCTCAACGGCAGTCACATCGTTTCCGTTCATCGGATACCACACTGCATACCCTGCCGGGATATGTCCCCGGAATGTAGAGTATGAATCACCAAGGATTGACACCTTCTTTCCCTGTGCCACAGCCACGCCGCAGCACATCAGCACCATTGCCGCAATTGCAAGTATTCTCTTCATGCATTACAGTGTTTCATCAAGTTTAAAAAGGCCTATTCCATTTGAGCCTTTCAGCAAGACTGTCCTGTCCTTAACCGGGTTGGCACTCAGCTCTTCAATGACCTGATCAACGCTGTCAAAGCAGCGGAACGCTCCGGCCGATGCCTTCTGGAACTCTGCTCCTACAAGCCACACATTCTCAAAGCCGTACTGCTTCAGTGCCTCAACCACCTTCTGATGCTCTGCGTCAGAGGCATCGCCAAGCTCACGCATATCTCCAAGAATCAGCATCTTGGAAGCGGACTGCACCACGCTGAAGCTTTCACGCGCAGCCGCCCTGCTGGTTCGACTCGCATTGTATGCATCGACCACCAGACGGTTGCTTGCCGTTACCGTCAGCTGCGAACGGTTGTTGCTCGGAGTATATTCCTCAAGCGCCTGGCAGATATCAGATTCAGGGACGCCAAAGAATACGCCCACCGATGCTGCTGCCAGTGCATTGTCAATGTTGTATGAACCTATCAGCCTGGTCTGCACCTCATGTACCGGGCCATTCTGGCTCTGCCACTGGAACTTCAGGTATGGATTGCACTCCAGGACCTTGCCGGACACAAGCGCTCCCTGAGCGTTTCCGTCAACGCCCGATGCATACTCCATCCTGTCAAGCCCCTGGGCCATCTGCATCAGATACGGGTTGCTGCGGTTCACAAATGCCTTTCCACCGTGGGCACGCAGGAAATCATACAGTTCACCCTTGGTTGCCATGACCCCTTCAAACGAGCCGAATCCCAGCAGATGAGCCTTTCCCACATTGGTTATCAGGCCATAGTCAGGCTCGGCAATGTCAACCAGTTCCCTGATGTCGCCGGGGTGGCTGGCACCCATCTCAACTATTGCGTATTCATCTGCCGGAGTGGTGGCAAGCACCGTCAATGGCACACCTATTGAATTATTAAGGTTACCGACTGTAGCATTCAGCTTGAACCTGCGTCTCATTACAGAGGTTACAAGTTCCTTGGTAGTGGTCTTGCCGTTTGTTCCGGTAATGCCGATAACCGGCAATCCCAATGCACGCCTATGGTAGAGCGCCAGCTGCTGAAGCGTCTTCAGCACGTTGTCAACCAACACCATACGCTTATCATTGGCATCAAAAAACCGGGCATCGTCCACTACTGAACAGATGCAACCCTGGCTGAGCGCCTGAGCGGCAAAACTGTTGCCGTTGAAACGCTCTCCCTTGAGGGCAAAGAACATCAGACCGTCAGCACACTTGCGGCTGTCAGTGGTAACTCCCTTGCTCTCAAGGAAAATATTGTAAAGTGACTCTATTTCCATATGTAGGGTTCAAAGATACAAAAACACTGTTTTTATTTGATAACTTTGCAGTCACAAAACACATGCAGTATGAAAAGAATAATAGCAATTGCAGCAGCCATTCTGGCAGTAGCCGGAGCAAACGCACTCGGTTCCAGCAACAAGCAAAAGGTCCTGAAACTGGACTTCACCGAACAGGTAGTAGAGCGCAAGACATCGTCACTTGACCTGACAGGTCTGCTTTCAGGAAGCCTCTCGGCAGACCAGATTACCCTCCTGCAGTACGTGCGCGCAATCGATGCCGCCGCCCAGGATCCCAAGATCAGCGGAATCTACATGACCCCTGACAACCAGAGCCTAGGCATGGCCGGTGCAGAAGAAATCCGTGCCGCCCTGGCCCGTTTCCGCCAGTCAGGAAAGCCGGTAATTTCATACTGCAACACATTGGGCAACGCATCGTACTATCTGGCATCGGTCGCTGACAAGGTCATAGTGAACCCGCAGTCAGAGAACATGCTCACCGGCCTGAGTACCATGCAGTTCTTCCTTAAGGATGCGCTCGATGCCCTTGGTATAGAGATGCAGCTCATACGCCATGGCAAGTACAAGTCTGCCGGCGAGATGTACATCCGCAACGATATCAGCCCAGAGAACCGCCAGCAGTATGAAGAGTTGCTCGGCTCAATCTGGGACAGCTGGTGTCAGGACATCAGCCAGTCACGCGGCTTTACGCCACAGGAGTTCAACAGCTGGATTGACGGTCTTGAGCTGGTACTGGCCCAGGACTTCAAGGAGCGCGGCATTGTTGACGAGACCTGGTTCCGCCATCAGGTTGAGGAGTATCTGTGCCAGACTTTCGGTTTTGAGGACATTGATCAGGCCAAATATATAAAAATAGGTAAGTATGCCGGCAAGCTAAAGAAGGGAAGCTTTGCAAAGCGCATCGCAGTCATCTATGCCGACGGAGAGATTGTCATGGATGGTTCAGAGCGCAATATTGTCGGTCCTAAGCTGGCAGCAACCATTCAGAAGGTTCGCAAGGATCCTACCATCGCAGGAGTCGTGTTCCGCGTGAACTCACCTGGCGGCAGCGTTGAGGCATCAGAGATTATCCGTCAGGAGATCAAGAGCCTCTGCCATGAGAAGCCGGTTGTTGTCAGCTACGGTGACTATGCAGCGTCAGGCGGCTACTGGATTTCTGCAGGCGCCGGCCAGATTTTTACCGACCGCTCTACCCTGACCGGATCAATCGGAGTTTTCTCCATGATCCCAAGTGTAGGCCAGGCCGTTCGCAGCAAACTGAAAGTGAACCCGGTAACAATCGGCACCAATGATCACAGCACCATGACCGGTGCCATAGAAAAACTCACCGCCGACGAGCAGGATTACTTCCAGAAGCAGGTTGAGGAAATATACGAGCAATTCACCGGCATAGTTGCAGAGGGCCGCAACCTGTCACAGGAATTCGTGGATTCCATTGCCCAGGGACGCGTCTGGTCTGGTTCAGAATCACTTAAGATTGGCCTCACTGACAAGGTCGGCGGTCTGGCCGATGCCATTGCGCACATGGCATCACAGCTCGGCTTTGGCAGCAACTTCCGTATTGTCGAGTACCCGGAATACCAGGAGGTCGGAATCCTTGCAATGCTCATGGGCAACACCCCTGACCCAGATGAAAATCTGACATCCGGCATTCAGAAGACCAACGTGATTGATCTTGAGAAGGCATTTCCGTTTGCTGCATCGCTCAGATACCTGGAAGGCCCAGCCACCTATGCCCGCCTTCCATTCATCATGATTGCCAGATAAAGAGACTTAGTCAGAAACAAGAAAAGGAGGCTTCAGGCCTCCTTTTCTTGTTTCTGACCAGCATCAGTCTATCAATGAGTATCTTCTGGAACAATACCTGAATAGATACTCTTTGGTACTATCTCTATTGCATCGGCCTGGAAGGTTGTCTTGTCATTGTCAAGCACCTGCCTGATTCTGAGATAATAATCCTGACCAGGCTCAAGGTATTCTGTAGCAAGAATAGGACGTAGAATATGCAGGTTGTCACGCTGGACGTCCCAACCCTTGTAGCTGTCTATACCCTTCATCAGACCACGGTTATGCATGGCGTGGTCATAGTTCTGTCTCTCCTTTTCAGAATTGAACTCGGCATCACTTACCCAACCTACCCTAGGATCATCTCCAGCCAGGCGCAGGTCAAGAGGAATACCGCATGGCTTGTCATTAAGATAAATCTGAGATACTCCACGACCAGCCTCAGCATAGAATGAGAGGCGAATCTCATAAGTTGAACTTACCGGTACCGGTGGCAATTTCAGGGTAACGTCATAGATTCCCTCCATCACCAGTTCACCGCCATAGTAACAGTTATACGTACCGGCCAGATTCCTGAATACGACAGGAACGTTTTCCTTGAAGGTAAAATTCTCAAGATAACCGGCTCTGAAGCAGCTTGCATACCTGGTTGTTGTAACAGGTCTTGTTCTAGCACCGCTGTTGACAAAGTCCGGTGACAGCGTTCCGCTTGAGATTCTGATTCTGGTATTCAAGGTCTTTTCTCTTGTTTCCTTGCTGTAAGAGATGATGTCATCAATATAGTGATACTGACCATTCAATGCAGTCTGATCCATAGTTCCTTCTGTAGGAGAAAGTACTCTGGCACCGCGAACCTCTACATCTCTGGCAGGGCCTTTTCTGTTCAGGTATGGGCTGCCGTCACTGTTAAAATGAGGTGTACTGATTCGCATAATGGTATGTGGAGCCAGTGTCTCAAAGAACTCCTCCATATCAATTTCCTGCGGCAGGATGCAGTTGCTTACAATCTGAGGGTCAGTCAGATTCATATCATTATAGTTGAGAGCGTAACGCAGCAGGTGATATGAAATGAATCTGTTCAGAGGATTCTTGCGGTTGGTAAAGTCGTCGTCATAAAGGTTTGCGTCTTCAGGATATGACTCGTCATATATCTGTTTTGCATAATTTGCAAGATCTGTTACGTTGTTTATGTTGTATGCCTGATAGACTGAGTTCGGCTCAATAAACGCAGTGTACTTGAAATAACGCTTTTCCGGCCATATCTTGTTCTCACTCTCACCGCTTGAGGTAACTTCCCTGAAATAGCCTATAGTACATGAGTCTTCACCTGGTTCCAGATAAGTCTCATCCATGTGCTTGACAAGTGAATCCGTCATACCGGTCAATACAAGTGCCTGATAGAAGATGCTTATTGTCGAGTCCTTTTTCAATATATCCGGAAGGAAGGAGTTACTTGGCTGGATTACCCTGTCAACAATGTGCATGACGCCATTCTGGACGGTGTCATCTTTTCCAAGAAGCGTTGCAGACCTGTTTATCTTGCATAAGTATGATTTGTTTTCTCCATAAATCTCCCTGTCAGCCTCTGTCAGGGTATCGTATGTATAAATCAGATATCTGTCAAGTCTATTTGGAAAAGGGAGTGCACCTTCAACCATGTCCGCAAAATAGAATGCGTATCCAATGATATGGGTTTTTGCAATAGTGTCGCACTCTTTCACAGAGAGTTCAGATACACTTGAAAGATTCTTCTCTGCAAGATAGATGTCAATTGCTTCATTGGTAGGAGCAAGACAAGTAAACTCACCATACGTACGCATTTCTCCCCAGAGTCCTGCCTTTTTCAGCACTTCAATGAAACTGCTGAATGATTCCTCTCTGTTACTTAGGAAATCTGCAACTGTCTCACCGGTAAAGGTGTAGTAGTTACCTGGGGCATACTCGTCAAGGCAACTCTGTTGGGAGATTGCAATGACCAGCACAATCAGTGCGGCTCTGATCTTTGACAGAAGATTCTTTTTCTGGATTGAACTTTTCATATTCTGTTTTTTAATGAGGGTTTTCTGCACGAAGTTATTTAACTTTATTCGTTTTTCAATATACTATTAAGGTAATTGTATACAAAACAACAAAAGAATGAAAAAACTATTTGTAATTGCAGCTCTTTTCTGCGGTTTTACTGCAGCAAATGCTCAGGAGCCAACCATTCCAATGTTCGGCGCACCTGTAACTGACGTGAATTTTGATCCATACGTTGAGGCACCTAAGGGATATGACCAGGAGCGTGCCGGCATCGAACGTGGTAAGGTTGAATCAATTGAGTATAAGTCTGAGTCGGTAGGAACAGTACGTAAGGCTACCGTCTATCTGCCACCAAAGTACGATGCAAACAAGAAGTACAGCGTTCTTTACCTGCTTCACGGAATTGGCGGTGACGAGCGTGAATGGATGGATGACGGCGGTGTTCCAAACATCATCATGGACAACCTCTATGCTGACGGCAAGGTTGCTGACATGATTGTTGTAATGCCTAACGGTCGTGCAGCAAAAGATGACTCACGTGCCGGCGGTTACGGTTCTGCAGGTGCTTTCGGCGTATTTGACAAGGATCTCATCGGAAGTCTGATGCCATACATCAACAGCCACTACAGCGTTTACACAGACAAGATGCATACTGCTCTTGCCGGTCTCTCAATGGGTGGCGGCCAGTCTCTGAACTTTGGTCTTGCAAACATGGACAAGTTTGCCTACGTAGGCGGTTTCTCTTCTGCTCCTAACACAGGCCGTCCACAGCAGCTGATTCCAGATGTAGAGAAGACAAAGAAAGAGAACAAGCTCCTCTGGATGGTATGCGGCGGTGCTGACGGACTTATGTCAAACAGCGCAAACCTGAAGAGGTTCTGTGACGAGAACGGTGTTCCTTGTACTCTGATCAACTATCCAAATGAGGGTCACAACTTTACCGTATGGAAGTACGGTCTGTACAACTTTGCACAGCTGATCTTCAAATAATAACAGATTACTCCATAGAAAAAAGGTCTACACCGGTTGGTGTGGACCTTTTTCTATGTACGGGCGATAGGACTCGAACCTACACATCTGAGATACTAGATCCTAAGTCTAGCGCGTCTACCAATTCCGCCACGCCCGCAGAACTGGGTACAAAGTTACACTTTTTTTCAAGACCTGCGGCAGTTCTCCCAGAAAAAACGGTATATGCAGATGTCAGTCCAGAAGCGAATTCAGATAAGCACGGGCGGTTTCAATCATTGAATCCTTGCCTTGAGCGGCCATGACAGGATCCAGGTCAACCTTTATGTCCGGTTCAATTCCGAACTCTATGTGCTTCATGTCCTTTGTGAACATTGGGGCAGAAGAGAACCTGACAGACCAGCCGTTAGGAAGTTCCGACGATGCTGGTATGCCGCTTCCGCCACCGGTCCTGTCACCAATGATGCAGACTTTAGGCAGGCATGACATGTCATTGACAAAGGCATTGGTTGCACTGAAGCATCCCCGGTTGGTCAGCACCACAACCGGTTTCTGCCATCGATAGTATTCATCGGCAGGAATAACCATGCGTTCTTCTGGTTCAGAGAACTGCTCATGTCCCGGACCTGTCTTATGAGAGACATAGCCCACCAGAACACTCTCATTGGTAAATCTTGACACAAGTTGCGATTCATATTCCAGGCTTCCGCCTCCATTGCTGCGGACATCAATGATGAGTCCGTTGCACAGCAGAAAATGGGCAAAGATTGCATCCAGTCCAGACTCAGAGATCACATCTGAGAAACTGGCATAGCGCATATAGCCTATATTGTCATCAAGAATCTTATAATACATGCCACTTGCTATCCTGAAATCCTTTCCCAGATAGTTGTTGACCAGATCCTCACTGTAGTTGACCGGATAATCCTGATACCAGCTCCAGTAGCGCGACACGTCCCTTACGGAATACAGATTGACATGACCGTCACGCAGTTCAGACAGCATATCTCCCAGGACCTCAAACAAAGCCTCCTCAGACATATCATCAACAATCCTCCTGGAGTATTTCTGGTACACGCCGTCCCAGTCAAGGCCGTACTCCTGCGCTTTATATTCAAGAAAGCAGTAACGCTGATCAATTATTTCCCACAAAGCCTTCAGATTGCCAGAAGGGGTATCCTCATAAGTGTCATCAGGCTTTACGCACTGGGTAAAGCACAGCACACACGCCATCAGGGCCAGTCTCAAAATATGTTTCTTCATCGGTTCCTGCCGTTATATCCGTACTCAAGTTTCTTCACGATGCCCAGCATCAAGTTGCTCTCAATCTGATGACTCTTCAGATTATTGACCTTATACGAATAGCCACGCAATTCCACTCCAGTCCTGAGCTGAACATTACCTGCCGGAATATCAATCATGAGCCGGCCTGAGAAATTATCGGAATTGAATGGATGTGAAAGGAAAATGTTGTGGTCTGTCAGGCCATTCTCATAAATCTGATAATAGAGCTGTCCGTATTCGGGACTGAATCCAAGTCCAAGCAGCGGCATGTCAAGCGACAGCCTCACGGCAAACGGCACATACCCATACTGGAACCGCCAGATTCCCATAGTGCCAAGACCCGCACCGGCATAGACCTTAGCCTGCGCCGGGTTATTGCTGTTACGCAGATTATAGACACCGCCAACCAGGAAATTCATATTGTAACCGGCCAGGACCGTAAAGCGGGCATCGTCGTAGAACATCCACATACGCGACTCCAGCATGTCTGCATGAAAAGAGATCTCTGCACCGCGCAATGCGTTGTCTGACAGCATTCCCACATCGGCCTTTGTCCACTTGTTCAGGTATGACCTCCGGCCCTTTCCAGACATCAGCGTAGTTTTCTCAGATGCAACTACCAGAGCCTGACCGGAATACATATTCGGGCTCAGATAGGTATCCTGGACGTCATGCCCACCTATACCCAAAAACGATGCGCTCTGTATCTCTGTTCCTTTGGGCAGAGCGCCCACGTTGGCATCCTGGGCATTCACATACATGCCTGTCATGGACAGACACATCAGCGCCAATATCCTAGAAAAGTGACATCTGGCCATCTGAATCAACTCCTTCTTCATTTTCTGTTTCCTCCTCCTGTTCTGCCTCAACCGGTTCTACCGGCTCCGGCATCCTGAGCGGTTCAAGTTCCTGGACGCTCTCAACCGTCCATGTAGTAACCCTCTTGCCGCGCGCCTTGAATCCCTTGACGGCAATGAACTGCTCTACATCAATCTCCTGAGCCTCACGGAAACTGTCATCGCCGCCGAATGTTACCAGCACGCGCGGATAGACCGTATCAGTGATCAGCACCATTCGGCTATCCTTCTCCTCGCCTATGAAACTTGCCTTGCGTGCCGATGCATCCAGCATGAAACGCTTCAGGTAAAGGTATCCCTTCTGCGAGGCATCGAACAGCAGCACGCTCCAGACCTTTGAAGGATCAAACTTCTCAATGCGCAGGATGTCACTATCAAAGTGCGCATTGGCATCGACCGGGCAAGTGTAGTAATCACCGTTTGAGAGTATTACCAGCAGCTGCTCGTCATTCTCAAACTCTCCGATATAGTCACCGTGCCCATCAAAGTCAAGACGCAGGATATCCTTGTCAAACCAGACCTTACGTCCGCCAAGGGTTGAGATTCCGTGTGACTTGAGTCCAATGCGCAACACCTCATTCCTGGTCAGCAGGTTACCCATGGACTGACGTCCCTTGATTCCAATCTGGCTGAAGTCCTTCTCCATGACAAGCTTCTTGAGCTTTGGATTAGGCTTGAACTGCACCTTTATTATTGCGGCCTCGCCGTTCTGGTTGGCTGAGAAGTATGAGATCCTTGACCCTGGCTTACCCTGGGTCAGGTCATAATCCTTGTCGCGTGAAAGACCGGTTGCTGCAAATCTTTTTATGTAGTGGGCTCCGTTCTTTCCGTCACGGTAACATACGTTGTAGATGGTGCGCTTGTCATTCTTCTTGAACACATTCAGATATATGACATTAGGTCCCACGAACAGTTTCTCTGCAATCTTCACAACCTTGAAGTGACCATCCTTGTAGAAGAGAATCACATCGTCAATGTCGCTGCAGTTGCAGACATACTCATTTTTCTTCAGGCCAGTACCTATGAAGCCGTCCTCACGGTTTATGTAAAGTTTCTCATTTGCCTCAACGACCTTTGTTGCGACAATGGTATCAAAGTTCTTTATTTCCGTGCGTCTTGGATATGCCTCACCGTACTTGTTCTTCAGGCCATTGAACCAGCGGATTGTAACTGCAACCATATTGGACAGGTCCTTGTCAATGGCTGCAATCTGCTCGTTCATGCGGGCAATAGCCTCTTCTGCCTTGTCCTTGTTGAACTTCAGGATGCGGGCCATTCTTATCTCCATCAGGCGCAGGATATCATCCTTGGTCACCTCACGGATGAACTGCGGGTAATATGGAGTCAGACGCTCGTCAATATGCTCGCAGGCGGCATCTATGGTCGGTGCCTCCTCAAATTCGCGGTACGTGTATATGCGCTCCTCAATGAAGATCTTCTCAAGACTTGCAAAGTGAAGCTGCTCCATGACCTCATGGCGCTGGATCTCAAGCTCAAGCTTCAGCAGTGCCAGGGTATTGTCAACAGACTTGCGCAGGACATCGCTGACCGTCAGGAAGCGCGGGGTCTTCTCATCAATCACGCAGCAGTTCGGCGATATGCTTACCTCACAGTCCGTAAACGCATAGAGGGCATCGATAGTCTTGTCAGAAGAGACGCCAGGAGCCAGGCTGATGCGTATCTCAACCTTGTCTGCAGTCAGATCCTCAACCTTGCGGATCTTGATCTTTCCCTTCTTGCCGGCCTTCACGATAGAGTCACACAGAGTCATCACGTTCTGTCCGAAAGGAATCTCGGTAATGACAAGAGTCTTGTTGTCAGCCTCCTTATTTATCTTGGCGCGTATCTTGACAACGCCTCCACGCTCACCGTCATTGTATCTTGATACATCAATCTGGCCTCCGGTCTGGAAGTCAGGATACAGATGGAATTCCTCATTCCTCAGATATGATACGGCAGCATCGCACAGTTCATTGAAGTTGTGTGGCAATATCTTGCAGGAAAGACCAACGGCGATGCCCTCAGCGCCCTGTGCCAGAAGCAGCGGGAACTTTACCGGCAGCGTGATAGGCTCCTTGTTGCGGCCGTCATACGACGCCTTCCATTCCGTTGTCTTTGGATTGAACACCGTGTCAAGAGCAAACTTTGAAAGCCTTGCCTCAATGTATCGGGGAGCAGCCGCCCTGTGTCCCGTCAGGATATTTCCCCAGTTTCCCTGGCACTCCACCAGCAGGTCCTTCTGACCCAGCTGCACAAGGGCATCGCCTATTGAGGCATCGCCATGCGGATGGAACTGCATGGTGTGTCCCACAATGTTGGCAACCTTGTTGAAACGGCCGTCGTCAAGCCTCTTCATGGCATGAAGGATTCGGCGCTGTACCGGCTTCAGACCATCTGCAAAATGCGGTACGGCACGCTCCAGGATTACGTACGATGCGTAGTCAAGGAACCAGTTCTGGAACATTCCCGTCAGTTTATGACTTTTCTGTTCTTTGTTCTCTCTATTGCTTCTCATTTTGTATCGCTATTTACTTTAGCTCAAATTTAGCTTTTTTCTCCTTAAATTTAAAAGTTAATGACTACCTTTGCCAAAATTTTAAGAAGATGGCACAGGAAGATGTTTTCAAGAAGATAGTAGCCCATTGCAAAGAGTACGGCTTTGTCTTCCCTTCAAGTGAGATTTATGACGGACTCGGAGCTGTTTACGATTACGGACAGCTTGGAGTTGAAATGAAGAACAACATAAAGACCTACTGGTGGCAGAGCATGGTGCTTCTGCACGACAACATTGTAGGTATTGATTCGTCAATCTTCATGCATCCTACAATCTGGAAGGCATCCGGACACGTTGATGCATTCAATGATCCGCTCATTGACAACCGCGACTCAAAGAAGCGTTACCGCGCAGATGTCCTCATTGAGGAGCAGCTTGCAAAGTATGATGAGAAGATTGAGAAGGAGGTTGCCAAGGCCCGCAAGCGCTTTGGTGACAGCTTTGACGAGGCTCAGTACCGCGCTACCAGCAAGAACGTACTTGACCTGGCAGCCAAGCGCGATGCCCTTCATGAGCGTTTCGCAAAGGCTCTGAACGACAACAACCTTGATGAGCTCAAGCAGATCATCCTTGATGAGGAGATTGTATGTCCTATCTCAGGTACACGCAACTGGACAGACGTACGTCAGTTCAACCTGATGTTTGCAACAGAGATGGGTGCAAGCGCAGACGGTTCAATGAAGGTTTATCTGCGTCCTGAGACCGCTCAGGGTATCTTTGTAAACTACCTGAACGTCCAGAAGACAGGCCGTATGAAGATTCCTTTCGGTATTGCCCAGATTGGTAAGGCATTCCGTAATGAGATCGTTGCCCGTCAGTTCATTTTCCGCATGCGTGAGTTCGAGCAGATGGAGATGCAGTTCTTCATCAAGCCAGGCACAGAGC
>JAKSIY010000044.1 GCA_024398535.1 Bacteroidaceae bacterium | reverse complement strand
GCTTCATGTTCTCAGAGAGAGTAGGCAAGGGTCTTCCAATCTGGCTGCCAAAGGGTACAGACCTGCGTCTGCGCCTTCAGGAAATGCTCCGCAAGATCCAGAAGTCATACGGTTATCAGGAGGTAATCACTCCGAACATCGGTGGAAAGAACCTTTATGTTACATCGGGTCACTGGGATCACTACGGCAAGGACAGCTTCCAGCCAATCCATACTCCAGAAGAGGATGAGGAGTATCTGCTGAAGCCAATGAACTGCCCTCATCACTGTGAGATCTATGCAAACCGTCCACGCAGCTACAGGGAGCTTCCGTTCCGCTGCGCAGAGTTCGGTACCGTATATCGTTACGAGCAGAGCGGTGAGCTGCACGGACTTACACGTGTCCGCTGCTTTACCCAGGATGATGCACACATTTTCTGCCGTCCTGACCAGGTCAAGGGTGAGTTCATCAAGGTAATGGATATCATTCAGCGCGTATTCTCAATCTTCAACTTCTCAGATGAGAATGTTGAGGTCCAGATTTCACTGCGTGACAAGAACGATACAGAGAAGTACATTGGTTCTGATGAGGACTGGGCAACTGCCGAGCAGGCTATCATCGATGCCTGTGCAGAGAAGGGCATGAAGGCAAAGGTAGAGTACGGCGAGGCTGCATTCTACGGACCAAAGCTTGACTTCATGGTAAAGGATGCAATCGGCCGTCGCTGGCAGCTTGGTACCATCCAGGTTGACTATCAGCTCCCACAGCGTTTCCAGCTGGAATATACCGCCGAGGACAACTCAAAGAAGCGTCCTGTAATGATTCACCGTGCACCGTTCGGTTCAATGGAGCGTTTCGTTGCTGTGCTCATTGAGCATACTGCCGGTAAGTTCCCACTGTGGCTGATGCCTGACCAGGTTGCAATTCTTCCTATTTCAGAGAAGGCAAATGACTATGCCCAGAGCGTCAAGGAGACTCTTGCAAAGTATGATGTCCGTGCATTCGTTGATGACAGGAATGAGAAGATTGGACGCAAGATCCGTGACAATGAGGTAAAGCATGTTCCTTATATGCTGGTTGTCGGCGAACAGGAGGCTCAGAAGGGTGAAGTAAATGTCCGCAGACAGGGTGCAGAGAACCTGGGAAACATGTCAGTTGACGATTTTGGCAAAAAAATTGCTGAAGAGGTTAACAATATGATAAATAAATGCTAAATTTGCGCCCGCTTAATATTGGGCACAGATAAATTAAGGAATAAAGGGAATAACACATAAACCTTGTAAATGAAGAATGACAATCTGAGTGAGCAGTATCGTATTAATGAACAGATACGTGCTAGAGAGGTCCGAATCGTAGGTGATGACATAGAGTCAAGAGTGATTTCACTCCGTGAGGCTCTTAGGATTGCTGAAGAGATGGAACTTGATTTGGTGGAGATTTCACCTAATGCCGTTCCTCCGGTCTGCAGAGTCGTGGATTATTCCAAGTTCCTTTATCAGCTCAAGAAGAAGCAGAAGGAGCAGAAGGCAAAGCAAGTCAAGATTGACGTCAAGGAGATCCGTTTCGGACCTCAGACTGATGATCATGACTATAACTTCAAGCTCAAGCATGCCATTGGATTCCTGCAGGATGGTGACAAGGTGAAGGCATACGTCTTCTTCAAGGGCCGTTCAATCCTTTTCAAGGAGCAGGGTGAAGAGATTCTGGCTCGTTTTGCAAAGGATCTGGAAGAGTACGGCAAGCAGGAGAAGGCTCCTATACTTGAAGGAAAAAGAATGACTATCTTTATCTCTCCAAAGAAGGGCGGTGCCCGGAAGGAGAAAGAGAAAGAAGACAAATAAACCAATTAAAGTATTAAACACAAAATGGCTAAGACAAAGACTAATTCCGGTTCTAAAAAAAGATTCGCTCTTACCGGAACAGGCAAAATCAAGAGAAAACACGCTTATCACAGCCACATTCTGACAAAGAAGTCTAATAAGCGTAAGAGAAACCTGGATCATTTCACCGTACTTGATCAGGCTAACGTAAAGCAGGTTAAGGATCTGTTGTGCTTGAGATAAGCTCTGAGAACTTAGTAGAAAACATTAACCGATTTGTTAGCTTAAAGACGCATGGAATGCGGCGCTAACATTCAAAAAACAAAGAACTATGCCAAGATCAGTAAATCATGTAGCTTCAAGAGCTAAGAGAAAGAAAATTTTAGGCCTTACCAGAGGTTATTTCGGTGCAAGAAAGAACGTTTGGACCGTTGCAAAGAATACCTGGGAGAAGGGTCTTACTTATGCATACCGTGACCGTAAGGCAAAGAAGAGAGAGTTCCGTGCTCTCTGGATTCAGCGTATCAACGCTGCTGCCCGTCTTGAGGGTATGACATATTCACAGCTTATGGGTGCTATCCATAAGGCAGGCATTGAGATCAACCGTAAGGTGCTCGCTGACCTGGCTATGAACAACCCAGAGGCATTCAAGGCAATTGTTGCCAAGGTAAAGTAATTATTGCATTACCATAAGAAAAAGCCCTCAGAAATGAGGGCTTTTCTGTTTTTGTTCCTTATCTTTGTCTTGAAAATCGTGTCAGGCTAGATAGGGAGACTCATCAAATTATACAGAAAGCCGGGTTATGTTTCCTGTTCCAATGGCGGGCCACGCCCCGAAAGGGGTAACCTTGAGTCGGTGGATTACAAAGGACGGGGGCACTCAAATCTTATTTCACCTGGAGTTCTCATCACATCACTGACACGGTTTTTTTTTCTTTTTTCTTTCATCTTTTCGGTTTTTTTGCTTACTTCGCATGGAATTTGCAAATCATTGACATGAATAGATTTAATAGCCTGTTTGTCTCGCTGCTCATACTCCTTTCCTGCTCCATGGGAGCTCAGGCTGTGAGCCGCGTCTATGTTGAGACTTTTGAGAAATACAGCATCGGTACAGAGTTCAAGGTGTATGATGCCAAGGGAAATGTTTCCACTCAGTGCAAGGCTGTAGTAGCAGAGGATCCCGTAACCAGCGGCAATAAGGTTCTCATACGGCCCGCAGATAAGCCTGCCTTCTGGTGCGGACATCAATTCCTATACGTCAAAGTACAATATCTTTGCATTTGACTGCTATCTGAATCCTACAGATGGTTCTGCCTCAAGAAGGTTTTTCCTCCTGTCAGGTACTGATACAATCTATTTCGACAAGTCTGCCGGTGCCATTGCCTCAAAGAAGGAACTGTGGAACCATAAGAGTTATCAGATAGAACATAACAGTTCCACAGGAAAGAGCATCGTACTTGGTTTCTACGGCGGTGTAGGCGGTGACCTGTTTATTGACAATATCAGGTTTGCCAGCATGCCGGTTGACAAGAGCTATCTTACAGATGAAACCAAGAGTGTAAGATACTGGGCTGACCTGCTGGGTAAGGATTTTGGCGTTGCCATCAATTCGTCTGCAACAACGAATGCCACTCAGTCAGCCGTGACAGCTGCGGCTTTCAATACCATTGTGGCAGAGTGGGAGATGAAGTTCGCCAATACAGAGAAAACACGCAACGTCTTCAATTACAAGGAGGGCGATGCCCTGTATAAGTTTGCTTCTGAAAATGGCATGAAGTTGCGTGGCCATTGCCTTGTATGGCATGAGTCCGTGCCAAGCTGGGTCTCTTCTGATGGCATCAAGAATGACAAGAACTGGACTAGAGAGGAACTCCTGAAGGTGCTGAAGAATCATATCATGAATGTTGCCGGACACTACAAAGGCAAGGTTTATGAGTGGGATGTAGTTAATGAATGTCTGTCAAATGACCAGTCGATAATCAAGACAAACTCAAGCGGATACACCATGCGAAATACCGTTTGGTATGACGTAATCGGTGAGGATTTCCTTGACTCGGCATTTGTCTGGGCTCACAGGGCTGATCCTGATGCAAAGCTTTACCTGAATGACTACGGCAATGAGAAGTGGAGCGATGCAAAGTCAAAGGCTTTCTTAAACCTTGTCAAGAGCATGAAACGACGTGGAGTTCCAATCAATGGTGTAGGACTCCAGTGCCATTATAATTATAACAATCTTGACTCTACCGAGATTGCAAATACGGTTTACGAGTACAAGAAACTGGGTCTGGAACTGAAGTTTACAGAGATTGACCTGTCTATGCAGAATTCCCAGTTCTATTCTGACGAACAGTGGGAAGAGCAGGCACGAACCTACAGGGTACTTGCAAACATATGCCGACTCAGACCATACGTTACCGGTATGCTGGTATGGGGACTGAGTGACGGCCAGACCTGGGTTAACAGTACTGCTGCCGGAACAAAGGGCCAGCCGCTTCTGCTAAACTATTTCTATGGCGCAAAACCTGGTTATGAGGCTATCAGAAGAGTGTTCCGTGATAAGGTTATTGACAGCGGAATACTGAGCCCTTCAGAAGAAAGGGTAGCGCGTGACAATACTGTATATGACCTTACCGGTAAACCAAGATATGTAACAGATGACCCTAAAAGCATATACTCTTTGCCAAAGGGACTTTATATCTATAACGGACAGAAGTATATCGTAAAATAAAAAAACTCAACTATATGAAACAATTGAAAAAGAAACTGTTGGCTCTTGCAGTTATTGCAACGACCTTTCTGAGTTCCTGTGGACCTGATTGGGATTCTCCGGGTAATTACTACACATTTACCGGCGAGACCATTGCCAATTTCCTTGAGAACAATTCCGATGAGTTCTCAACGTTCATTCAGGTACTCAAGAGAACTGCGGTTTGGGCAGAGATGCAGACCTATGGACATTACACATGTTTTGCTCCGACAAATGATGCCTTTGAGAACTACTTTGCAGAGAAGGGCATCACAATCAATGAACTTGATGACAAGGAGTGTGATACCATTGCATGGTCACATATCCTGTCAGAGATGTATTATACGACAGACCTGGTAGAGGGTGCGTTCCCAAGCCCAAACCTTCTGGACAGATATCTCTCTTTCTCATGTGATTCAGACTCCATTTCTGGAAACCTGTTCTATCTGGTAAACAAGACAGCCCGTCTGCTTGAGCGTGATGACTCTTGTGAGAATGGCGTAGTCCAGATTGTAAACAAGGTGGTTGAGCCAAGTAACAAGATGCTTCCTGACATCATGAGTGAAGACAAGAATATCTCACTCTTCTACAAGGCCATGATGCTTACCAATATGAATGACTCAATCTCTCTGTATATAGATGACAAGTATGTTGCACCGGGCGGTGATTCCTGCATAACAGGTGTTTACTATCATACAGGAGATGAGTGGGAGTATGCAATCTTCCCAGAGAAACGCTACTACAAATATACTGTGTTTGCAGAGCCGGATGAGGTGTTCAACCGCAACGGAATCTATACCCTGGATGATCTGATTGCCTATGCAAAGACAGTTTATGATGAGTCGTATCCAGCCGATGCCGGCAAGTATGATGATGATTACACAAATCGTAGGAATCCTCTGAACCGTTTCATCTCTTACCATTTCATTGAGTATTACAATGCTTACAATGACTTCAATGTAACCAATGAGGATCTTGTAAATACAAACTTTGACCGTACCAACTGGGATCTTGAGGATTTCTTTGAGGCAATGCTTCCAAACTCTTTCATGAGAATTGTAACGCCTAAGAGCGGACAGATCTACATCAACAGAAAGGGTTCTCCTGCTGCCGGCGTTACAGCCGAGGGTGTCAGGATCATGACTCCATCGGAGATTCCTGTTGACCAGAATGCACTCAACGGTATCTACCACTACATTGACGGAATCCTTGAGTACAGCAACTATGTACGTACAGATGTTCTGAATACCCGTATCCGTTATGACTGCACGACTCTGTCACCTGACTTTGTGAACAGCGGTGGCCGTAACCGCCCAGGTACCACTTCGTGTACAGGTATAAAGCAGGGCTTCTGCAAGAACTTCACCTTCTCTGATGAGACTCTTCTGTCAATCCGTAACCGTCACCAGTGGTTCTGGAGCTATGAGGGTGATGAGGTTATCCTACAGGGAATCTATGATGCAACAATGAAGCTGCCACCTGTTCCGTTTGATGGTACCTATGAGATCCGCATCGGCTATCCTGTAATGGCATCAAGAGGTGTGATTCAGTCATACTTTGGCCAGGATCCTCTGCGTCTGGATCCTTGTGACATTCCTCTGGACCTGAGAATCGGTGGTGAAGATCCACGTATCGGATGGGTTGCTGATACTGATAATGAGGCTGAGAACCGAGTAAATGACAAGGCGATGCACAACCGTGGCTATATGAAGGCTCCTGCATCATATTGTCCAAGTGGCGGTGATTATTTCCGTTACATTGGTCCTTCAATGCTCAGAAGAATCCTGACTACCCAGTACATGTCTGTTGAGGGAGAGTATTACCTGCGTGTAAGACAGCTTCTTGACAATAATATGGCTGAAATGGTATATGATTATCTGGAGATTGTTCCAAAGAGTGTCTATGCCAGCGATAAGGGTGAGGACATCTACTAATAAAAAATACGATGAAAAGATCAGTTTTCTTAAGTGTGGCTCTTCTGGCAGCATCAATGCTCTATGCTGCAGAGCCAATTGTAATCAAGGTCTGGCCTAACGGTGCACCAAATTCAAACGGTACCCAGGAAAAACCGGCTTCAGGTGGACAGGCATGGGATTTTGAACCAATCCTTACGGTATATCCTGCTGAAAATCCAAACGGTCTTGCCGTTCTTGGACTTCCGGGTGGTGGATACTATATGCTTTCAAACTCTCATGAGTGCAAGCAGTTCAATACATTCTACAATGAGCAGGGTGTGACTTTCATCTGCCTTGACTACCGTATGCCGGGTGGACATAAGGATGTTCCGCTGAGTGACGTTCATGAGGCTATGCGCATCATCAATGCACACGCTGCAGAGTGGAAGATTGAGAAGCTTGGAGTTCAGGGCGCATCGGCCGGTGGCCATCTGGCATCGACAGCTGCAACTCATTATGTTGATGAGGTAACAAAGCCTGCTTTCCAGGTTCTGTTCTATCCTGTAATCTCTATGGATGCAGAGATCACTCATGCAAGTTCAAGGGAGTTCCTGATTGGTGCAAATCCTTCTGAGGAGGATATCAAGCTTTTCAGCAACGAACTGCAGGTAAATGCTCAGACACCTCCTGCATTCATAGTACACTGTACTGATGATAGGACTGTTCCGGTTGAGAACAGTATCCGTTACTATCAGGCTCTGGCCAAGAACAGAGTTCCTGTAACAATGCACATCTATCCTAACGGCGGTCACGGCTGGGGCGCGATGCCACGTTACAAGTACTACGATCAGTGGACAGACGAGTTGGGCAAATGGCTTCAGTCTGAGATACTGAAGAAGTAATATACCGAAAAAGATTATCTGATACCAGCAGCGCTCAAAGCCTGCTGGTATTTTTTTGCATTTGCGTTATGCTGTGAAAGGGTGGTGGCAAAGTTGTGGAATCCTGAGAAATCCTCTTTTGCACACATGTACAGGTAGTTGTGGCGGCTGTAGTTCAGTACGGCATTGATGCTGGCTGTACCCGCAAAGCGGATTGGGGCAGGGGGCAGCCCGGGATATTTATATGTATTATAAGGTGAATCTGTTTCAAGGTGCTTCAGGAGAACTCTCTTTGGGCGTTCTCCTCCTAGGGCAAAAATAACCGTGGGGTCAGCCTGCAGCAGCATGCCCCGGTTGTAGCGGTTCATGTAGAGGCCAGCAACGGTTGGCATCTCCTGAGTCTTTGCGGTCTCTTCTTCTACGATCGATGCAAGTGTCACTACCTGTAGTGGCGTGAGGCCTATGCCGGCAGCCTTGTCCTTGCGCTCCTGGTTCCAAAAACTGTCATGCTCCTTGACCATGCGCTGCATGAAGGCATCGAGCGAGACGTTCCAGTAGAACTCATAGGTATTGGGCACAATCATGAAAAATACCGTTGGAATTGTGTAGCCAAGTGAGTCCAGGGCTGCCTGGTCTGTAAGACGCTGGGCAATCTGTGCGGAGTCAATCATAAGCTGGCTTCCTATCTGTGCGGCCATGTGTGGAATGTCCCTGCAACTGTTGATCACAACCTTGACCGGGGTCTGGCTGCCCGATGCCAGACGGGACCAGATGGCTTTTGCGCTGTCACCTTTTTTTATGACATAGCTGCCTGAGCGTGTCTTCAGACCCTTGAAACGGACCAGCAACTCAAGCCCCCTGAGGTCTGCCTGCGAGTCCTGCTGTCTTACGGACTCCAGTATCTGGCTGGGCTGCTCTGTGCCATACAGGTTGAGCCGGAACTCTTCTGTCTCTATTATAGGATTGAATACCAGATTGTAGAAATGGAACGAAATGCCTGCTCCCGCAATGATGAGAACAGCTGCGGCAAGTATGATATATTTGAACTTCTTCATATAATTCCTGTGAATGCGGCTGCGAAATTAGCCATAATTATGCTATTTTTGCCCTATACAAACAAATAGAAAATGAAGAGAATAATATTTGCTGCAGCAATCCTTGCATCTCTTGGTGCAAGCGCAAAACAAGAGGTAACTGTGAATGTCCAGGTGAACAAGCCGGGAAGTGTTATCAACAAGAACATCTACGGTCAGTTCTCAGAGCATCTGGGAACCTGTATCTATGGCGGTCTCTGGGTTGGTCCGGAGTCAAGTATTCCAAACAAAAACGGCTATCGTCTTGACGTGCTCAATGCCCTGAAGGAGCTTAAGGTGCCAGTAATGCGCTGGCCGGGCGGCTGCTACGCTGATGAGTATCACTGGATGGACGGCATCGGCCCAAAGGAGAACCGTACGGTAATGGTGAACAACAACTGGGGCGGTCTGGTTGAGGACAACAGCTTTGGTACACATGAGTTCCTGAACCTGTGTGAGGAACTGGGCTGTGAGCCATACATCAGTCTGAACGTTGGTAGCGGTTCTGTTGAGGAGGCTGCAAAGTGGATTGAGTACATGAATGCAGCAAATGGCCCTATGGCTAACCTGCGCAAGCAGAATGGCCGTGAGGAGCCTTGGCATGTAAAGTATATCGGAATCGGAAATGAGGCATGGGGCTGCGGCGGCAACATGCGTCCTGAGTACTATTCTGACATTTTCCGCCGTTATCAGACCTATTGCCGTGATTTCAACGGCACAAACCTGTTCAAGATTGCCAGCGGTGCATCGGACTATGACTATGAGTGGACTGACGTGCTGATGGAGAACATCGGCTCAATGATGAATGCCGTATCGCTCCATTATTATACAGTTTCAGGCTGGGTGGGTGCAAAGAAGCCTGCTACCGGTTTTGATGCTGACGACTACTACTGGTGTCTTGGCAAGGCTCTGGGTATTGAGCCTGTAATCCAGCGTCATCTGGCAATCATGTCAAAGCATGATCCTGAGAACAAGGTGCCTCTGCTGGTTGACGAGTGGGGTACATGGTGGGAGCCGGAGCCTGGTACACAGCTCTATCAGCAGAACACTATGCGCGATGCCTTTGTAGCTTCAATGTCTCTTGACATATTCCACAAGTATGCTGACCGCATCCAGATGTGCAACATTGCCCAGGTTGCAAACGTGCTCCAGTCAATGATTCTGACTGACAAGGAGAAGATGGTTCTGACACCTACTTATTATGTGTTCAAGATGTACACTCCTCACATGGATGCAACCCTGCTTCCTTCACAGGTTGACGGATGCGCAGTAAAGCTGGTTCCAAATGAGCGTTTTGAGGCAAATCCTGATGAGCCTGCATCACGCCCTCTGCCACTGACAAGTGCAACAGCTTCACAGAAGGATGGCAAGATTCATGTATCAATCAGCAACGCTGACATGAAGGAGGCTCAGACTGTAACTGTAAACCTGAATGGCTACAAGGCTAAGAAGGTGAACGGTCAGATTCTTGCATCGGCAAAGGCAACAGACCATAACACTTTTGAGGAGCCTTCAAAGGTTCAGCTCAAGGAGTTCAAGGGTGCAAAGATTGCAAAGGATGGTACAATTACCGTTGAGATGCCGGCTCTGAGCATCGTAACTCTTGAGATTGAGTAAAATGAAGAAAATTGGATTTGCAGCAGCTGTGGGTGCGGTGGCACTCGCCGGCTGTGGTGGTACAGGTTGGACCCTCCAGGAAATGGAGGGTTACAATCTTATAGAGCAGAAGGGTGGCCCAGTTCTGGGTTACAGTCCTGCATCGGGAGTTGAGATTCTGACAGTTGGAAAGCGTGCCTTCAAGGACCTGAACCGCAACGGCAAGCTTGATGTCTATGAGGACTGGCGCAAGAGCCCGCAGGAAAGGGCAAAGGACCTGGCGGGACAGCTCTCTGTTGAGGAGATTGCCGGCCTGATGCTTTACAGCAATCATCAGTCTGTTCCGTCTGCAGAGCTTACTGCTGCCCAGAAGAGGTTCCTGAAGGATGATAACCTGAGGGCTGTGCTTATCACCTCTGTGAAGGATGCACGTACAGCTGCCCTCTGGAACAACAATATGCAGGCATTCGTTGAGGGACTGAATCATGGCATTCCTGGAAATACCAGTTCTGACCCAAGAAACGGCTGTAATTCCGATATGGAGTTCAATGCCGGTGCCGGTGGCGACATCTCAATGTGGCCGTCGTCGCTTGGCCTGGCTGCAACGTTTGACCCTTCTGTCGTAGAGGAGTTTGGACAGATTGCTTCTGTTGAATACCGTGCTCTTGGTATTGCCACGGCTCTGTCTCCACAGATTGATATTGCTACTGAACCACGCTGGTGGCGTTTCAGCGGCACTTTCGGTGAGAGTTCAAAGCTTACTACCGATATGGCACGCGCATATTGCGACGGATTCCAGACTTCACCAAAGGACCTGTCCGTTGATGGAGCATGGGGCCGTCAGAGTGTGAACGCCATGGCTAAGCATTGGTATGGCTACGGTGCCCAGGAGGCTGGACGTGACAGCCATTTTGCCCATGGAAAGTTTGCCGTTTATCCCGGAGATAACCTTGAGGAGCATAAGAAGCCTTTTACTGAGGGTGCCTTCAAGCTGAATGGCGGTACTGGAAGTGCATCGGCTGTAATGCCTATCTACAGTATTCTCTGGAATCAGGATCCTGAAGGGTCTAACGTCGGCGGTTCATATAGCAGTTACGTGATTGCCAAGCAATTGCGTGAGATGGCTGGTTTTGAGGGAGTTGTATGCACGGACTGGGGTATCACCGGTGACAATACGACCATGGATTACCGTGGAGGTGGTAAGCCGTGGGGCGTTGAGGAACTGACTGTGGCAGAGCGTCATTACAGGGTTCTTGAAGTTGGCGTTGATCAGTTTGGCGGCAACAATGACAAGGGGCCGGTTATTGAGGCATATCATCTGTGGGAGAAGGACCACGGAAAGGAGAGTGCCGATGCCCGTTTTCAGGAGTCTGCCTACCGCCTGCTGCTGAATGTTTTCCGTCTTGGACTTTTTGAGAATCCGTACCTTGACGCAGACAAGTCTGCTGAGGTTGTCGGTAATCCGGAGTTCATGGCCAAGGGATATGACGCTCAGCTCAAGTCTATTGTGATGCTCAAGAACCATGCCGGTACTCTTCCTGTCAAGGAAAAGCTCAAGGTGTACGTTCCACAGCGTCTCTTCCCTGCAACTCCTGGAATCTGGGGTGGTATGAGCAGGGAATATTGGGACTGGCAGATCAAACCTGAGACAGTAAGCCCATTCTATGAAGTCGTTGATGATCCTGCAAAGGCTGACTTTGCCATTGTAGCAATCAAGGAGCCGTCAATCAGCATGGGTTATGACAATGATGACGTTGCTGCCGGTGGTAATGGTTACATTCCGGTAAGCCTTCAGTATGAGGACTATACTGCCGTTTATGGCCGTGAGGAGAGTCTTGCCGGCGGTGATCCACTTGAGGACTTCACGAACCGTACCTACAAAGGCAAGACTGTCAAGACCCGCAACCGTCAGGATATGGTTATTGTACAGGATACAAAGAAGGCCATGGGCAGCAAACCTGTAATTGTTGTAATTGAGGTCGGCAAGCCGGTTGTCCTCTCTGAAATTGAGCCTTATGCCGATGCAATCCTTGTATCGTTCGAGGTCCAGAATCAGGCTATCCTGGAGATTATCAGCGGAAAGGCTGAACCATCTGCGCTGATGCCTATGCAGCTGCCAAAGGATATGAAGACTGTTGAGCAGCAGCTTGAGGATGTCCCGTTTGATCTGGAGTGCTACACCGATGCTGACGGCAACGTCTATGACTTTGCCTTTGGTCTGAACTGGAGCGGCCGCATCCGTGACTCCCGCACCAGCAAGTACGGTCGCTGACGCCATTTTGGGGACAGGTCATCGCCTGGCGAGGGACAGGTCCCACTTTGGCGAAATCGAACGGAATGGGGACAGGTCCCGTTTTGGCGAAATTTTCTTCTTCTCCAGGTGGAACGGAATGGGGACAGGTCCCGTTTTGGCGAAATCTTCTTCTTTTCCAGGTGCGAATAGTATCTATTTGCACCTGCGTGACACTTCCTGTGACGGTCCTGTGCCGATGCTGTGCGCGCCTGTGCCTGTTCCCTATGCGCCTGTGTGGCGCCTGTGCCTGTTCCCTGTGCGCCTGTGTGGCGCCTGTGCCTGTCCTGTGCGCCTGTGCCTCAGAAACAAAAAAACCGCCAATTCTTTGCTTCTGAGGCAGTGTTTTGGCGGTTTTTCGGTATTTTCATGCCTCAGGAACAAAAAACGTAACGTTTTATTGTTTCTGAGGCAATGTTTTGAACCGCTTACCTGCTCCGATTCTTGTAAGTCAGTGTGTTTGGATACTATTTTGTTGTGAGAAGGAGAGATTGCTTGTGGATTTGTTTCGTATTTCAATAGAGATTGATACATTTGCAGTGTCAGAAATCTGACACGTAAATAATTTTGCGAAAGTGTTTTTCGTGATCCTCGTCTGAAAATGTGGCAATTTGAAGAGAAAGAGGCTCTGAATAGCACTCCCGCTCGTGTGTATATTGTATCCAATGGTCTTGTGCCATGGAACATCATACGCTCGAGTGTGGGGTCTATGATGTTCTTCTTTCTCGGGCAGCCACAGCCATCAGACGAAGTGCGGAATGGACTCCACACTTTTGCTGTTTTATAGCCATAAGGAGTCCTGGCTTTTTGTTTTGAATTATTGTATGAAAAGAAATCGGTTTTTGTCTTTTTTTGACTCTGACATGTTGCGTAAACTAAAATCATTACATACACTATATGTATTGAGTGTGTTCTTGTTTAATGCACAGATAAAGAAACTGTCCTTTCTGATGGCCGTTCTTTTTGTCTCATGTGGTGATTACACTCTTGGAAACGATGAACCAACAAATCCAGGGGTTACTACTTTGGATGCAACTGATGTGCAGGTGTTTTCAGCAACCTTGAATGCCAAGTTTGTTTTGCCAGAACAAATGGCTACGGACTTTGAGATAGGCTTTGAGATTTCAGAGGACCAGTCTTTCCCCAAATCAAATACTCAGAAAGTTTTGGCTGAGACTTATGACCCCAATTTCAAATACAGCTGTAGTATTGAATCCCTTGACCTAGGCACAACGTACTATGTGCGTGCCTATATGATTAACCAGATGTGCCTGTACCTTGGTGAGGCAAAAACAATCAGTACTACAGCCTTGGAAATAACGACATATGATATTGACACAACGACCTATTCTGTGACCACGCATGTCAATGTTCAGCAATTGAGCACAAAAACATATACCTACGGTGTTTGCTATGGTACAACCGAAAATCCTACTGTGAATGATAAGACAGTTATAGCCTCTGACATTGATGACGAGAACAACTATATCGTTACAATGACAGATGTACCATTTGGAACAACTATTTATTACCGCTCATATGTTATGATTGATGGCGTAGCACATTATGGTGAGGTTAAATCGTTTGTAAGAGAATATAAGGTTCCTGCCTATGAATACGTTGACCTTGGCCTCAGTGTCAAATGGGCTACATTTAACGTTGGCGCTACAAAACCAGAAGAATATGGTAATTACTTTGCCTGGGGTGAGACAGAACCAAAATCAGATTACAGTTGGTCCACCTACAAATACTGCAATGGTTCATACAACACCTTGACCAAATACTGCTCAGAACACAGTTTCGGCTACAATGGCTTTACTGACAACAAGACTGTTCTTGACCTGGAAGATGATGCTGCCCATGTCAACTGGGGTGGCGATTGGCGTATGCCAACCGAGGAAGAGCAGGATGAACTTAGTGAAAACTGTACTTGGATATGGACAACCCTAAACGGAGTCAACGGTTTCAAAGTACAGAGCAAGAAATTAGGTTACACCGACAAGTGGATATTCCTGCCTGCCGCAGGGACCTGTTTTGGTGATTACCTTGATGAGGTGGGCAGCTGGGGCGACTACTATTCCAGTTCGGTCCTCGACCCGAGCGTCGCGTACTACCTCTATTTCAATTCGGCCGGCGTGCACTGGGGCTCCTACAGTAGCCATTGCAACGGCCGATCTGTCCGCCCCGTTTGTCCATAAGGACAGGACTCTTTCTGAGAGTCTTAGACCAGAGAAATGAATAGAAATGAAATGATTAAAAACGAAATAATATGAATACCATTAGAATCAAAACGATTATTACCCTAACAGCTTTTGCAGCCCTGCTGGGATGCGAAGACCCAACTGACGATCTTGGAACACCAGGGAACGATACCCCCATGACTCCTGAGGCTGTGACAGAGAATCCAACAAAAGTAGGCAGGTACAGCTCCGTATTGGTAGGAACCGTTGTACCACCAAGGAATAAAGCAGAACATTTTCAGTATGGATTTGACCTGTCTACAGACAGCGTGTTTGATAGTTCAGATATACGTCTGACTGTTTCAACAGAATGTGATTCCGTTACAACATTCTATTTTGAGATAAATGATTTGATTCCCAAAACTACATACTACTACAGATCATACATGTTAAATGAATCTGATTGTTACACTGGTGAAACCAAGATGTTCACAACAGAAGGATTCACAGTATTGGCAAATGGGGAACAAACAGAGGACAATTTGGCCACATTGATTCTCAACAACGAGAACATCTCCTTGTTCAGCCAGGCAATGATGATGACCAGAATGATAGACTCTTTGTGTTATTATGAGGATCCAGCATATATCTCGCCGAGCTATGACTCAATAACGTGGTCTTCAAACGGATCAACTGGCATTATCTATGATACAGGCTATGAGCACGAGTGTGGTATTTTCCCGGAAAAGAGGTTGTTCAAATACACCGTATTTGCAGAAAAAGATTCGTTATATCATGCATACGGTATTCATAACATTGACGATCTGATAGAGTATGCAAAGGCTGTTTATGACGAAGCATACCCAGAAGATAAGGGAAGGTATGATAGTGACTACACAGACCGACGTAATCCCCTCAACAGGTTTGTATCATATCATATACTACCAGAAGAGTTGGAATACTCAAAACTCACTCATTCTAGCGAATCCATCTTAAATAATTACGGAGGATGGAAATACCAGGACGTAGAAAACTTTTATGAGACAATGATGCCACATTCTCTTATGCGTCTCAGTTATCCAAAGACAGGCGGAAGGTATATTAACAGAAGAGGTTTTGTTGAAGATTATACGGGAATAAACGTTCGTGGCGTTAGAATCTTTGCGCCTTCTGAATATACAGAGCAAAACCAGTCAATTAATGGTGTCTGTCATTATATCGATGACATGTTGACATATTCAAAAGAGACCAGAGAGATTGCATTGAATGTTAGAATGAGAAAGTTTGTAAACACTTTTTCTCCTGACTTTATTAACAGCGGAGCCTGGGGGCGTCTATACGATTTCAACAACCCGGAAACCAGATATACCATGAGTTACAAGTCTGGTTTTGCAAAGAATGTGAGAGCATCTTCTGATACCCAGTATTGGGTGAGGTATGTAACCAATTCCTTTTCGTCTTTCTTTGGTGACGAAATGACCATAAGGGGTGACTACGATATTGAGTTCCGCCTGCCACCAGTCCCATATGACGGTCAATATGAAATCAGAATGTTTATGAATACCTTGGCAGGTACCGGTGTATGCGACCGTGGTTCTGCGCTCGTGTACTTCAGAGAAGGAAGTGACAGCCAGGGACATTTATGCAGAGAACCATTAGACTTTACTATGGACCGAACAGATAACCGCGTAGGTGGTGCAAGTACTACTGATATGACAGAGGCAGAGATATTTCAACTGAACAAATCCATGAGAAGTCATGGTTATATGTTACCAATGGACTCATACAGCGATCTGTCCAACAAGCTCCTGAACAGGTCGGACTGTTACAGAATAATCCTCACAACTGAGGAAATGTCCGCAAATTCAGAATACTGGATTAGGTTCAAAAACGCAGAACCTAGAAATTCTGAGAGACTGTTGCCGCTAAATACGATTGAGATAGTACCAGTTGGAGTACTTTATGATGAGGACCTGCACTGATATTTGATTATCCACAAAAACTTAACTGACAATTCTTTCGTATATGAAAAAAATACTTGTTTTCCCAATTTTGCTACTATGCTTAACCCAATGTTCTGAAGAAGCTACTCCGGAACCAATTCCAATTGTGATTGAGTCTGTTAGTCTTAATATCGTAAACGCGGAAATGACATGGGGTGATACTGTAAGAATTACTCCAACCATTCATCCGATGGATGTTATTGTTAATGAAAAAATTATTTCTGATATAGAGGGGACAGTTCGTTGGGAGTCAGATAATCCTTCCGTAGCAGTTGTTTCTCAAGATGGAGTAATAACAGCAGTGGGAACCGGAACTTGCTCTGTGATATTTAACTGTGGAACCAAGGCCGCAAAGGCATCGGTTACCGTACGTCATTTTGACAAGGAGAAGTTAATTGGGAACTGGATATCAGAAAAGGGAGATAGCTTGTATCTTGGATACTTTGGTCAATGCTATTATAATACTCCTAGTATAAATTGGAACTTTGACGGAATGCGTTTGGCAATTCACAATGAGATGGTACAGGATACACTTATTGTGACGCAGTTATCTAAAAATGATATGACTTGTTATAATGCAACGGACAAGAAAAAAACAAAGGTGGTCTTCAGTCTTGTTCCAACAGTTGTAACAGATGATATGTTATTTAAAAACATCATTGTGACCACAGCCTCTGGTGATTCCACAATTACAACCGTTGACATGGGTACTGGTGTGTTATGGGCGCTCAGTAATCTAGGCGCTTCTGCTCCTGGTGAATGTGGCGACTATTACACATGGGGAGACACAAAACTAGGATATTATGAATTGGGTAACTCTTATTCCAGCGGAGACTATATATACTATCCATTGGATGCTTACCTTTGGTATAACAACAATACAAATGAAATGACGAAGTATAATGACTTTGATATGTTGACAGAAATAGAACCATCCGATGATGCTGTAACTTCTTTGCTTGGAACAGGATGGTCGATTCCTTCACAAAGTGAATATGAGACGCTTATTAAATCGTGCGGTATCATGTGGGCAAATTATTCCGGAGTAGAAGGAGTCTTATTCACAAGCCTAGTTAAGGGATATGAAGGAAACTGCCTGTTCTTTCCGTTTGGGACATCATTCACAGAGGGGCCTTCTACTATAGCAGTAGGAGAATACTGGAGTTCAACTCTTGATCCTATTAATTGCATTGCTGCAAAATCCTTAATCATTCAACCCTTTGATGGACCGGGACATTATGCATCTATTGGAAATCTTAGCAGATACACTGGCCACTGTATTAGAGGAATTTATAAACACTAAATGTATTTTGAAATGAAAAAATTTTTGATTGTTTCCTGTTATCTTATCGCAACTTGTTTTATCTTAAGTAGTTGTGAAAAAAACACCGAGACAGAGAATCCGATAACTCCTGTCCAGTACGTAAGAACAACAGACATTAATTGTATTTCCAACATAAGTGCCGTTCTTTCTGGTGAAATAATACCTTCTACTACACAAGAAAAAAACTATGAGTTTGGATTTGAGTTATCAAAGGACAGTGCGTTCATGGAAGGGAAAATCATTCGATTCTATTCGGATGGTTTAAGTGCTGATTACTCTTTTTCATATACCCTGTCTGATGATGAGTTTCTCAAGAATAATCTGTTCCCTGAGACCGATTACTATGTGCGCGCTTTTCTGACAGACGGTGTTGTACATCATATAGGTGAAACAAAAAAACTGCGTTTCCATCTTGATATAACCTGTGAGGTTGCTTCTGATTTCTCTGTTAAGGGTCATGTGTTCATTCCAAAGAACAACACAAAGGATGTTATATTTGGAGTTTGTTATGGCACCAATCCTTGCCCCACAGTGGATGACATCGTTGTTACCACAAGAACTATCGACGAAAACAACTATTACACTCTGGTCCTGCCGAATGTTCCATTTAACACAATATTATATTGCAGACCTTACGTCTCAATAGATGGCGCCGTTTATTACGGTGAAGAACAATCCTTAGCAGGTAACAGTGTTGCGACCATAATATTGGATGATACATCATGTTCGATAACATCGCATATTGCGTGTTTAAATGGCTATGCCAAAATAGCTTATGGGCTTTGTTATGGAAAAGAGCCGTCTCCTACAATTAATGATAAAAAGATAACAGCAACTGGTATAGATGAAAACAACAACTATATTATCAAGATGCCATCAAATGAGTATGATGATGGTTTCTATTGCCGACCATTCGTCAAAATTGAAGAAAATATATACTATGGAAATGAGGTATCATATGAGTTTAGCATAAAAGCTGTTGATCTTGGACTCTCTGTTAAGTGGGCAAATTGTAATGTTGGAGCAAATAGTGTTGGGGAATCTGGTTCGTATTTCGCCTGGGGTGAGACAGAGCCAAAGGAATACTATGATTGGAGCATTTATAAGTACTGTAATGGTAGCAGTACTTCTCTTACTAAATATTGTACAAATAGCAATAACGGGATAGTAGATGGAAAAACGAAACTTGATCCAGAAGATGATGCTGCACATGTTATTTGGGGAGGCAATTGGCGTATGCCAACTATTGAGGAGTTTGATGAATTACGCACAAAATGTTCGTGGGAATGGATTTCAAGGGACAATATAAAAGGATTTAAAATCTATGGATCAAATGGAAATTCAATTTTCCTCCCTGCTAAAGGTTTCTATAGAGAATCGAACCTCCGTTCCTATAATACATATGGTTATTATTCGACAAGTTCACTTGGCAGTAAGCAAGATACAAATTCAAGCTATCTGTATTTCAGTATAGGTGGTTATAAAATAATTGAGGAGGCATTAAGATGCTATGGTAGAAGCGTACGTGCAGTTACAGAATAACAAACTTATGCAATCTTAAAACCAATCTCCATTTCATGTATTCTCTGTGTTGAGTTTGGCCGGTAACGAGCTATAACATGACAATGTCCTTTTGATTGCTAAATAATGAAATACAAATTCATACATGTTTGCAGAATTATTGTTTAATTACATGGCCAAACAAGCCATAGTTGTGTCTGTAGTTTAGTAGATATTGAGGAAGCAGTAGGTTTTGAGCCAATTAATTGACTTAACGGCATGAACACATTGGCTAAAAAATGACTGGTTGCTAGTCTTGTGAATTGAAGTGTTTATAGACTGGAAAGAATTGTTGGAGCGGTAAACGGGACTCGAACCCGCGACCCGAAGCTTGGGAAGCTTCTACTCTACCAACTGAGCTATTACCGCATTTGTTTTTCAAGTGCAAATGTATTAAAAAAATATCAGGTAACA
>JAKSIY010000043.1 GCA_024398535.1 Bacteroidaceae bacterium | reverse complement strand
GGAGAGGTGCTTATTGATGGAATAAATGTCAGGGATCTCGGAGTTAAGGATCTCAGGCATCTGATAGGTAATGTCAACCAGGAGGCAATCCTCTTCAATGACACTTTCCGCAACAACATTACTTTTGGCGTTGAAAACGCTACAAAGGAACAGGTAATTGAGGCTGCCAAGATTGCAAATGCCCACGATTTCATCATGGAATCAGAAAACGGTTATGATACCAACATCGGTGACCGTGGAGGCCGTCTTTCAGGCGGACAGCGCCAGAGAATAAGCATTGCACGCGCAATCCTTAAGAACCCGCCTATCCTTATTCTTGATGAAGCTACAAGCGCCCTGGATACCGAATCTGAGCGCCTAGTCCAGCAGGCTCTGGAACGCCTCATGAAAGACCGAACAACAATTGCCATTGCTCACAGGCTCTCTACTATCAAGAGTGCTGACGAAATCTGCGTAATGCATGAAGGAAGGATTGTAGAGCGCGGAACTCATGAGGAACTTCTGGCAATGGACGGCTACTACAAGCGTCTGAACGACATGCAGCAGCTCTGATTCGTATGAAAAAAGCAATTTCCATACTGGCAATTCTGGCAATTCCGATGCTTGGAATATGTCAGCGCGGTGAGACACGTTTTGAAATGGACGGTCTCTTTGACAACCGCGAGTTCAAGGCAGACATGCAGCCCCAGACAATCTACGCAGAGAGCTTTTCACCACAGATAGGATTCAGTTATGAGGGAGGCACCATAATGGGCGGTTTCACCAAGATTTATGAATTCGGTTCAACCAAGGAAAACCGCATTTCACCGGAACTTATACTGTATTTCATGTACAAGGCAGAGAATTTCCAGAGCATTTTTGGCGTTTTTCCCCGGTCAATGCTACAAAAAAAGTTGCCCGCAGCCTTTGAATACGACTCTATAAGCTACTATAATCCAAACATCCAGGGAACCCTGTTCCAGTTCAGCAAAGACCGTTTCCAGACAGAGTTCTACTGCAACTGGTACAGTAGGCAGACCTACACTGACAGAGAGATCTTCCGTCTGGTGTCAGACGGCGGCTTCAACATGGAATCAGGCCACACTTTGGGAGCCGGATGGTACGCTACTCTTACACACTATGCCAAGACCAAGACAGGCATAGGTGAGAACCTCTATGAGAAGTTCATGGCATACCCATACATACACCTTAATCTACAGAACGCAGTCCCTGTTCTTGACAACTTATATATCGATGCTGGAGTGCTTGCATCGAGCATCAGGAATCGTGGTTTGGAACATTTTGAAAACTGCGTGGGCTATTTAGGAAACATTTACGCAAATTACAAGCGTATTGAAGTAAGGAATACAACGTATGCTGGAAGAAAACAGATGATCTATCTGGATGACCACAGGGCAGGACTTCTGTTCCATCAGAATGATCCATTCTACAACCATTCTTTCTATGACCGACTTGACATGAATCTGGTTTTTATAAAGTCAAGTACTTTTCAGGGAGACATAGGCTGGTCACTGCACTTCACACCCGGTCAGATGCACAATCAGCAGGTCATAAGGATCAGATATTGCCTTGATTCCAACGGTCACCACCTGAATTCTACACTTTAAAGAGGCTTCAAAACATGGATTTCAAGGTTAAAACACTCGCACTCTGCCTGATAGCCGCAATTCTGCCTTCTGAGAATGCGATATTTGCAAGCAATCCCACCAGTGGTCAGGAAAAAAATAGCCATGATCTTGAAATTTACGCTCCGGCAGCGGGCATGCTCATTCTTACCGGAGGTCTGAACATTCTGGGGGTTGATGGACGGAGTGACTTTGCGCAGCTGCTTACAGCCGGCGCCGGATCACTGGTTCTGACAGCCGGAGTCACTCAAGGACTCAAGCATTCAATCTCAAGAGAGAGGCCGGACGGCACGGACTTTGATTCTTTCCCTTCAGGTCACACAGCCATGAGTTTCATGTCAGCTGCAATTCTGTCAAATGAGTACGGAAGCTACAGTCCGTGGATCAGTGTTGCATCGTACGGAATTGCAAGTGCCGTAGCGGTACAGAGAGTGGCGGCTGACAGACACTATGCAACAGACGTTCTTGCGGGAGCAGCAATAGGAATTTGCAGCGTTCAGGCATCGTACTGGCTAACCGATAGGATTTTTAAGAAAAACAGTGCTAAATTTGCAATCAGTATTCCTGGACATGGCGTTCAGGCGACAATCGGATTCAAATTGTAACACAATGCAGAAAATTCTCTTCAAGACCCTATATGGAATAGTGTGGCTCATATCACTGATCCCACTCAGGGTAATGTACGTGCTGTCAGACCTGATATTTGTAGTTGTATATTTCATCAAGCCTATCAGATATCGCGGCAAATTGGTCAGAAAGAACCTTACTGACAGTTTTCCTGAGAAATCACTTAAGGAGATCAAGGCCATTGAAAGAAAGTTCTATCGTGGATTCTTTGACACAATCTTTGAAACTCTCAAGACCTGCAGCGCCAGTGACAAGTGGATAAAGAAGCATTTCATGTTCCCAAACATAAATCTGATCAACGACTACTTTGATAAAGACCGCTCTCAGCTTGTTTATTTGGGCCACATTGCAAATTGGGAGTGGATTGTGTCACTTCCTAACCACGTGAAGGAATCGCGTCCTACAGAGGAAAACGGGCACTTTATAAAGAATGTGTGCTGTCAGGTCTATCACCCGCTTGAAAACAAGAACATGGATGAGATTGTCCTAAGACTCAGAAATCACTACGGTGCCACCAGCATTCCTATGGCTAAGGTTTATAAACAGCTGCAAAACTACAGGCAGGAGGGCAGGAATTTCATTATTGGAATGATAGCAGACCAGGTTCCTACATGGAGCAACATGCGATACTGGACCACCCTTCTGAATCACCAGGACACTCCTGTGTTTACCGGTGTTGAAAGAATCTGCCGCGGAATGGATCTTGTGGTCTGGTACGGAAAGACACGCAGGATTAAAAGAGGGTATTATACATGCACGGCCATTCCAATGGTGGAATATGCTGGTCAGACCGCAGAATTTGACCTTACAGAGCAATATATCCGTCTGCTTGAGGAAGATATACGTGAGCAGCCGGAACTCTGGCTGTGGACACACAACAGGTGGAAAAGAAGCCTTGAAGCATACCGCAAGCGCTTCCCTAACGCTCCTACTCCGGGAGCATCACATTAAAGAGCCTCTTTTGACTGCTCTTCTTTAAGATCTGACAGGTCTCTGCGCGTTACGATGCTCTTACGACCTGACTTTTCCCATTGCGCCTTGCGCTTCAGGTACTCTTCATAATGGTTCTCAAGATAGTTGTCTGCCATATCAGTCAAGGTTTGCCAGAAGCTGGCTGATTGTCTTGCCAAGAACAGGATGTACAAAGTCAGGAGCAATCTGAGCCAGTGGCTCCAATACAAAACGGCGCAGATGCAGAAGCCTGTGAGGGACTGTCAGCACTGCGCTGTCATATATCAGATTGCCGTAGAAAAGTATATCTATGTCAACGGTACGGTCATTATAGGTTCCATCGACACTTTTTACTGTTCTGCCTAGTTCTCTTTCAATCTGCTGAGTAACTGAAAGTACCGTTTCAACGGGCATTTCAGTCTCAACAGCAATACATTGATTCAGATACAGATTTGAGCTTTGGTAGCCCCAAGGCTCAGTATCAATAATTTCCGATGAAGCGGTGATCTTTCCCACTCTTTTCGCGATTAAAGCGCAGGTATCAAGCAGATTCCGGCGCTTATCACCAAGATTGGAACCAAGAGAGAGAAAGAGCTGCATCGATCCCGTTTTAGTCAACAATCAGCATTGCATCGCCATAAACGCCAAAGCGGTAATCCTCTTTCAGCGCTACACTGTAGGCGTGCATAATTGTGTCATAACCGCCATAAGCACAGGTCTGCATGAGCTGTGTGGAATATGGCAGCTGGAAGTTGCTTACCAGGCTGTCAGCAACAGAGAACTGGTAAGGAGGGAAGATGAACTTGTTTGTCCAGCCCTCAAAGGCCTTGATAAGACCGTTTGTACCAACCACGCACTCAAGCGCACGTGACGTGCTGCAACCGATAGCGCAAATCTTGTGGCCGTCAAGACGGGTCTTGTTTACAATCTCACAGCACTCTTCTGTCACGAACATCTGCTCAGACTCCATCTTGTGCTTGGTCAGATCCTCTACATCAATGTCGCGGAAGTTTCCAAGACCACAGTGCATGGTAATGAAAGCGCGGTCAATTCCCTTGATTTCCATTCTCTTAAGCAGCTCACGACTGAAATGCAGGCCGGCAGTAGGAGCAGTTACGGCACCCTCATTGCGGGCCAGCAGAGTCTGGAAATCTTCCTGATCCTGAAGATCTGCCTTACGCTTCAGATATGATGGAATCGGAGCCTCGCCAAGTGCGTAGAGAGCCTTCTTGAACTCGTCGTGCGGACCGTCATAGAGGAATCTCAAGACGCGTCCTCTTGATGTTGTATTGTCAATAACCTCAGCCACCATTGAGTTGTCCTCGCCAAAATAGAGCTTGTTTCCTATTCTGATCTTGCGGGCAGGATCAACCTGAACGTCCCAGAGCAGGTTCTCTTCCTTGAGCTCGCGCAACAGGAAAACCTCAATCTGGGCACCAGTCTTCTCCTTGTTACCGTACATTCTGGCCGGAAAAACCTGGGTGTCATTGAAAACAAAAAGATCTTTCTCATCAAAATACTCAAGGATATCCTTAAACATCCTATGCTCCAGATCACCTGTCTTCTTATGTACAACCATAAGCTTGCATTCGTCACGATGCATGGTTGGGTGCTGAGCAATCTTCTCCTCAGGCAGTTTGAACTTGAATTGTGAAAGCTTCATCTTATAAAGTAGTTTTAATCATTTCAATAAATTTTTCAGGGTCGTAACACTGGTCAACCGTCACGTCACCCACACGTGTACGCCTTAGGGCAGTCAAGTGAGCACCGCTCTGCAGCGCCTGGCCAATATCTCTGGCTAGAGCCCTGATGTAAGTACCCTTGCTGCAGACAACCCTGATGGTAATCTCTGGCATATTGTAATCAACCAGCTCTATCTCATCAATGGTCAGAGTCTTTGGCTTCAGCTCAACCTCCTGACCGTGGCGGGCACTCATGTAGGCCCTTTTTCCGTCAACCTTACAGGCAGAAAACACCGGTGGAATCTGCTGAATTGTGCCCTTGAACTGCTGCAGCACCTCTTCAACCATCGGCCTGGTAATGTGCTCAGTAGGATATGTGGCATCGATCTCTTTCTCAAGGTCGAATGACGGCGTTGTGGCACCGAGTTTAAGCGTAGCCACATACTCCTTTGTTCCGTACTGCAGTTCCTCAATGCGCTTTGTGGCCTTACCGGTGCAAACAACCAGCACTCCGGTTGCCAGCGGATCAAGCGTTCCGGCATGACCCACCTTCAGCTTCTTGACGCCAATACTGCGGCAAAGCTGCCAGCGCACGCGTCCCACAACGTCAAACGATGTCCACTTATACGGTTTGTCAAAGTAAAGAACCTCTCCTTCTACAAAATCCATGGCCACTTATCCGAAAATCAGCAACAGAACGCCCACAATAGCGCAGTAGATACCAAAGTAAATCAGTTTACCCTTTCTTACGATGCTGATCATCCACTTGCAGGCGGCACAACCGGCCAGGAATGCTGCAATGAATCCAATAGCATAGACTCCGAATGAGGTCGATGCAGCGCTGACAGCAGCCTCAGAGCCCTCAAGAGCATCAAGTATGTCAAGCAGAGCCTCACCAAGGATAGGAGGAATTACCATCAGGAAAGAGAACTGAGCCAGACTCTCCTTCTTGTTACCCAGCAGGATACCGGTAGCAATGGTTGAACCGGAGCGCGACAGACCAGGCAGAGTTGCAACGGCCTGCGCTACACCTATTATAAATGCATCGAGCAGTGAAATCTGCTCCTTCTGACGCGGTTTTGCAAAGAAGCTGAATGAAAGCAGTGCAGCTGTAACCAGCAGCATTATGCCCACAATGGTCAGACCCGAACCGAAGATCTCCTCAATCTGATCCTTGAAGAAGACGCCCACAATGCCCACAGGAATCATTGAAATGATGATTCTGAGCGCATAACGTGTACCCTCATTCATCTGGCTCCAGCTCAGAAAGTTCTGCTTGCTGAAAAGATCTTTAAGAATCCATGCAATCTCTTTCCAGAGAATCACAAGGGTACTGAGCACCGTAGCAATGTGAACCAGCACGGTAAAAGTCAGGTTCTCTTCTGGGTTAATACCAAAGAGATTCGATGCAATAGTCAAATGACCGCTGCTGCTGATTGGCAGATACTCTGTGAGACCCTGCAGCAGACCCATTAAAAGTGATTCAATCCAGGTCATTCTTCAGTCTCTTTCTTCTGCTTAGGCCTGTACATGATTGCAATAATCATCATTACAAAACCAGCAAGGGTTACTACCGGTGCAAGAGACACGCGACGGAAACTGAAGATGTCCGGCTCAAAGGCTTCAGTTGTACTTCCAGGACCTGTCATGAGCAGGAAACCCAGGATAATCACTGCCATGCCAATTCCAACAAGAATGTAGTTGGTACGGCCAAAAGCAAAGTTGTTCTTATTCATATTTCGTATTTGTTTCAATTTCAGATATAGTATAGCTCTCCGGATTTCATCCTTAGGAACCTGTTCACCGACATGGATGCACAGAACCACGTAATAAGCAGTCCCACAGCCATTATCACCGCAAACACAATGGTCAGCAGAGACGGATTTATGAGCGATGCAACAGCCGGTTCATACTTGAGACCCATCTTCAGACCGCCGTAAATCATGCCTGACGCTATAATTGCTGAAACAATTCCGATACAAAGATTTCTCAGAATGAATGGCTTTCTGATGAACGACCACTTGGCTCCGACCAGCTTCATTGAGTACAGCAGGAATCTCTGCGAGTAGATTGTCAGCTTGATGGTATTGTTTATCAACGTGAATGAAATCAGCGTAAGCAGAAGGGCCAGTATCAGGAAAACCACCGACACCTTTTTTATATTTTCGTTTACAAGATCCAACAGTTCGCGCTGATAATTCACCTCACGTACCACCGGATTCTGCATAATCACCTTCTCAATAGTTCTAAGACTGTCATTCACCGCGTACTCAGACTCCAGCTGGATGCTGAGCGATGCATAGAACGGGTTGAATTCAAGGAACTCAGACGGATCTACCCCCATGGCCACGGTCATTTCTGCAAGGGCATCGTCCTTTGAGACATAGACACATTCCTTGGTGAAATGGGCATTCTTCAGCTTGCTTGCCAATGCCGCAACGTCCTGCTCTGCAGCTCCCTCCTTCAGGACCACCTCAACAGTCATCTTCTCACGCAACTGGCTTGACAGCTCCTGCGCCGTTGAAAGCAACAGAGTGATGATGCCTATAAGCACCAACACCAACGACGTGCTGATACATGCCGTAATAAACAGCAGATCAATGCTTCTCCTTTTACTTTTCTTCTCTTTTGCCATATCCTGCCCGCCCCTCAAGGCGCTATTTCCTTTACTCTGTCTTTGCACTGGCTGAAGCGCTGCGCCGTCTTTTCCTTGGCCGCTCTATCTTGCGGAAGACATAAACCAGCGAACTGCTTCGGTCAACATGCCCGATACTCTTCAGATGGTAATACAATCCGCGCACCAATCCCCTGGTAATTGGGAAGATATGATGTAGATTGCGCTCTGAAAGAATACATATATAAAACACGTCAAACGGCAGCCGTTCTCTGTGCATCATTACAAATCCATGCTCCTTTGCCACCTTCTGAATCAGCGATGGATTCATGTGCCAGATATGCCTTGGCACATCCCAACCGGCCCACTCATCAGCATAATGAGCAGCATCGAGCGATGCCGAATTCGGAGCGGCAACAAACAGGATACCGTTCGGAGTCAAAAGGTCGTACAGTCTGTCTATCAACTCAGTAATGTTTTTACGATTACCAAGCACATGCCATAACGTTGCCACGTCAAAAGTACCCTTGCGCAACTTGTTCATAGCGTCTTCATCCATCATTCGGTGATGGAACATCTCCAAAGAGAACTGACGTTCCTCATGGCTACGTTCAATGGATACCACTTTCCAGTTGTGATCCTCCATGATGCTTGAAAAGTAACCGATTGCCGCTCCGTAATTGAGCAGACGGCCACCCTTGCGCCCGGTAATCCGCGTAATCAGCTTCAGCTTACGGCGCAACATGATGCTTCTTGCAACATGGTAAAGCCTTCTGAGCAGACCACGCGGTTTGTCACCTAAAGTGATGCGGTACTGCACTTTATCATACGTCCCTGGCTCAACACCACTGTTGTTCAGGACAGTATAGACCAAGCTGCAGTCAGGGCATCGGTACAGACGGAAACGCTCTCCGCTGACCATGTGATCTGTGCATTGAGCCATCTCAAAAGCGCCTCCTGACTTGCAGTATGGACACTCCGATGCGTTTGTACTATTCTGAGTTTCAGCCATTGGATTGCAAAAATAATACCAGCGCACCCCCCTTGTCAAGTCTTTTAACGTTTTTTTGTTTGCTCAAAGACACTTATCCCCGCGCGCATTACTCGGATTTCGCCAAACAAGGAAACGCCAAACCTACCCACACGCGTTCCACGGGCATCAGCCGTTTCCTTACCCCTCATTTCGGGCCCTAAGGGAACGCAAACAATACTCACAGCACGCCAGAACCACATTTGCGTTTCCTTCTTTGGCAAACCTTCACCACCCGCCCCCGCCTCACTCTCTCCCGCATTCCTGTCTCTCTCCGACACACTCCACCCGCCCTCTCTCCGTCTCACTCCCGCACTCACTCCGTCTCACTCACTCCCGCACTCTCCGACTCACTCCCACACCGACTTCAGCTCACTCTCTCCCGCACTCTCTCCCGCATTCCTACCTCTCTCTGGCCTGCCACCGTTACCGAAATGTGCCAAAACAGCCACAAAACAATACAGAAAATGTTGCAAAACTTGCAAAACAACGTACACACCAAGCTCAAAACACATCAGAAATTTGCGCAAATGAGTGATTGATATTATGTTTGCAACGTCTCAATTGCCAGAGTTGACGCGCCCGAGAGCCGAAGGACATCCCGGAGGAGAAGAACTCGCACGCAGAGAGCATCCGCGCGGCGGGAACCCGCAACAGGGAAGAACTCGCACGCAGAGGACACCCGCAACGGGGAAGAACTCGCACGCAGAGAGCATCCGCGCGGTGGGAACCCGACCCGGAGGAGAATGACTCGCATGCAGAGAGCATCCGCGCGGTGGGAACCCGCACCGGGGAAGAACTCACACGCAGTGGGCATCGCGCGAAAGGGTATCCGCGAACTTAGCAATCGTAGACCAGATGTGTAAACCAACCAATAGAATAAAATGATGTGTAAAAAAGAAGAACGACATGAGAACAAAACATTCTTTCATGTTTTTGCGAACGGAAATGACTGTAAAAATTTGCTTACGTCTGTTGATGATTTCATCGCGGCATTTAACCGAGTGGGAATCTGCACTTTATACTCAAAAGCAGAGGTGGTGTGCTTCGCTCTTGAGGACACCCACCCTCACTTTCTGCTGTATGGCACAAAAAACGAGTGCCTAAAGTACATGCTGAAATATCAAAAAAGCTTACTCAGGTACCTTGTGTATTCGCGAGAATCTGTCAAGGATATTTCATTTGACCTGGACATTTTGGAAATCACAAATGAGCGACATCTGATCAACACCGGAGTTTACATCGTGAACCAGGCAACGAAAGACAGAAAGCACGTCCTTCCACTTGACTACAGGTGGAGTTCCGGATGTCTGTATTTCCGTCCCAGCCACTACATTTCCGTATGGGAAATTGATGACAATGGTAACCGTCTCAGCTCGATGCCCCTGAAATCAATCCCAATCAGAAATCAATACAAAATCTTCCACACTCACACGAAATTGCCTCAAGAATGGATTGTGTGCAATGGAATCATTCTGCCGCAAAACTACATAAATGTAAGCATTTTTGAGAGTATTTACAAAACCCACAACTGCTACACATCATTCCTTGGCTCAACAAAAAGTTTTGAATCAGTCATTGAGAAGATGTCCAGACACCGCGGAATAGCAATGGAAACGCTTGAGGCCAGAGAAATCTTCAGTTCGCTTTGCTATCAGTATTATAAAAAGCGTGATGCCAGATGGCTGAACATGAACCAGAGATCTTTCCTAGCCAGGGAACTCAGGAAAAAGCACAACTTGACATTCAAGCAATTATCCGCCTTGTGCCGCATACCAGAGGATGAGCTCCACAAATATTTACGCTAGTTTTTTCGTCAGCTCAACGCCCTTGCTCACCGACTATTAAAAGAGCAAGGAAAACCAATGACTAGCAAAGATAACCAAGACCAACAAGGCAAGCCAGCGACCAGCAAGGCATCCCAACGACCAACAAGGCAAGCCAAGGTTGGTCTGGTAAGTTGTGACGAACGAAGAACAATTCTAAAGGCAAACAACACAGGGTATTGCGCAAAGACATTTTTGGTCAGGCAAGCTGTGACGAACGAAAAAAAACAATTCCGAAAGCAAAAAACACAGGGGTATTGCGCAAAGACATTTTTTGCCAAACAAGGGAACGGGAATATGCGCGATACGTGCTCTAAGGGCAGGAAGCGTTTCCTTACCCCTCATTTCGGGCCCTAAGGAAACGCTAACAATACTCACAGCACGCCAAAACCACATTTGCGTTTCCTTCTTTGGCGAAACCAAGAGAAAAGAGGGCTTGCTTTGGCGAAACAAGGGAAAAGAGGGCTTGCTTTGGCGAAACCAAGAGAAAAAGGTCCTTCTTTGGCGAAAGGACGCCAAAGCCCTCCAGAACGCCAAAGCCACCTATGGCCGGGAGACACCGACGCTGCGGTAGGCAGAGGGAGGCATGCCGGTGCTGCGAAGGAAGAAGCGGTAGAAGGACTTCTGGTCAGGGAAGCCCAGCTCCTCGGCAAGCTCCATGATAGGGCGGGAGGAGTATTTCAGTCTGTTGCAGCACTCCTGAAGCAGGGCGTCACGGATATACTGGGCAGTGTTCTTGCCGGAGAAATCCATGACCAGCTGACAAAGACGACGTTCAGAAAGACCCAATGAACGTGCGTAAAATCCTGTCTTGCGCTGGGTAGAGCAGTTCTCAGTAACCAGCAGTACAAACTGGTCATACAGCGACTTTTCCGGGCTTTTCACCGATAATTTTGGCCTGTTGGCAACCAACAGTCTTGGCCACGAATGAGAGATCTCAATACTCATTGACTGGAGCACATAACCCATGCTGCGTTCTGACTCCCTGTGCGGCATACGGCTGATGGAATTGATCAGTTCGCGGTACGAGCGCAGGAGCAGTTTGGTACTGGCATCGACCTGGACAAGCCTGGTATGAAGACGGGTAGTCACCACGTTCTGGTTCAGGTCCAGCAGATGAAGCATCCTGGTTGAGATCACCAGTAGATCAATTCTGATTGAATCGGTGTAACCCTTCTGCCGGGAAAGGCGTATCACGTCACCGGGAAAGCTGATACTCATGCTGCCCGGCACCACGTTGTAGTCATTATATCCAATGGTCAGGAGCATCTCACCCTTGAGCGTGTACATGACCATGATACCCTCAAAAAGGCACGGATCAAGCAGATTAGTGCGTCCCAGTGCCGGGAAATTCAGCTTGGCAATGAAGCAGTCATTCCCGTACCCGAAGAAGCGGACGTCAGGGAAAGCATTTCTAATTGTTTCCGGAGTAATGGTTTTCATTCGTCAAGCGTTTTCCCTACAAAAATACACATTATAAATATTACTTTTACATATCTTTGTGGATGAGTGTTTCAACAGCCGCAAAACAAAAAACAGACACAATAACAAAAATCAGATAAAAGAAATGAAACAAATCCGAACTTTTCTTGTGGCCGGAGTACTGGCCACATGCGCACTGAGCAGCTGCAAGCAGCAGGCTTGCTGTACCGATGCAGATGAGCCACAGCTCATCATGGGAGACAACATTGCCATTGCCAACACCAAGTACGGCAAGGTAAAGGGCTACATCCTGCGTGACACATACACATTCCTGGGCATTCCTTACGGCCAGACAACAGCCGGCGAGGGTCGTTTCATGCCAGCCAGGGAACCAGAAAAGTGGGAAGGCATCCGTCCGACCGTATTCTACGGCCCATCAGCTCCACAGAACATGGCTGACAAGTGGGGAAACGGCACCAGCTACTACTCTTTCTCTGACCACTGGAACTACTATGACACCAGCGAGGACTGTCTGTACCTTAACATCTGGACTCCACAGCTGGCTGACGGCGGCAAGCGTCCGGTAATGGTATGGCTGCACGGCGGCGGCTACTCTGCAGGCAACGGCATCGAGCAGGACGGCTACAACGGCGAGAACTTCAGCAAGTATGGAAACGCAGTGTTCGTTTCACTGAACCACAGACTCAACGCATTCGGATTCAGCGATTTCAGCGCTGTTGACCCAAAGTACAAGGATTCCGGAAACGTTGGTATGCTTGATATTGTCCAGGCCCTGAAGTGGGTTCATGAGAACATTGCAAACTTTGGCGGTGATCCTGACAATGTAACAATCATGGGCCAGTCAGGCGGTGGCGGCAAGGTCTGCACACTGGTCGGCATGCCTGAGACCAAGGGCCTTATCAGCAAGGCAGTAGCACTGAGCGGCAACAGCACAGGCGCACAGAACCAGGAGGCTACAGCCGCATTTGGAAAGTTCATGTGGGAGAAGGCCGGCAAGGATATGACCAAGCTTCAGAACATGCCTTGGGAGGAGTACCTGAGCTTTGCCAATGCATCGCTCCGCGAATTCCAGCAGAAGAATCCTGACATGCGTCCATCATTCGCACCTATTGCCGACGGCATCCACATTCCAACAGGAAACTACTTTGAGGACACAAAGGCTCCACAGGCCCAGATTCCTATGATTTTCTGCACCACTACTTGCGAGAACAGCGCCAGCCGTACCGATGCCACCCTTGAGGAGATGAACCGCGAGGAGGCTATCCAGTATCTGGGCCGCACACGCCGCATGGCCAATGCAGAGGCTGTTTTTGACGCTTACAACGCAATTTTCCCAGATCAGAAGCCAATTGCTGTAGTAGGTCTTGTAGGTGCATCGCGCGCCAATGTGATCAACTCTGCCAACGCAAAGGTACAGGGCAGCAACGCTCCGGTATATCTGGCATGGTTCGGTTGGGAGCCACCTTTGTTTGACGGTCGTATGCGCGCATTCCACTGCCTTGACATCTGCTTCTGGTTCAAGAATACTGACCTGATGCTGACTCACACCGGTGGTGGCAAGCGTCCACGTGATCTTTCAATCAAGATGACCGATGCCCTGCTGAGCTTCATGCGTACAGGCGTTCCATCGGCCAAGGGCATGCCAGAATGGCCAGCCTACACTCCAGAAGAGGGCGCAACCATGTACCTGAATGATGAGTGCAAGGTCATGATGGCACCGGACCGTGAGGCTCTTCACCTGATGATGGCTAGATAAAAAACTTATCTCCTTATTCCAATGAAACATAATCTTTTACTTGCTCTTGCCCTGTGTTCATGCGCAGGGCAGGTGCAGCAAAACCGCGGTATCGGTATCTATCCGGGCAATCCTGATGAGGATTTCAGCCCAGTGATGGTTGCCGGTGGCAATGAGCTACGCAATCTGGCCCTCAACAGAAAGGCGTATGCATCGTCCGCAATTGACTACAACCTGACCGCACAGCTGGCCACAGACGGTATTGTATCAACCGGCACGCCAGCCTCAATGCGGCTCTTTACGAATCAGGGAGAAGTGCCGGCACTTGACCGTGAGCTTCTGTTTGATTTCAAGACAACAAAGTACAGCGCCAGCGGAGAGAATCCATTCTTCCTGATGCAGACTGAAGGCTACAGCCTGCAGTTCAACCACGTGTACATAGTAGGAACTGTTCGCGCTAGGTCTCAGGCCTGGAAGATTTCTCTCCTTGCCAGCACCGACGGCGCAAGCTGGACAAATCTGGGAAATTCCGTTGGAAAGGGCCAGAATTGTGAGACTGACATCATTGTAAAGGCAGACACAGAGGCATACAGTCAGTTCAAGCTGGCTCTTGAAACTGAGGGCGATGCAACCTGGACCCTGAGCAACTGGAACTTTGCGATAGAGAATGCTGAGCAGATGGCACAGAAGGTAGGCGGCCAGCACCAGGAGACTGAGCAAAGATACCCTACAGCCCAGGCCATGCAGGTTCTGCAAAACGTCACCCCGGAAAGCAGATTCTGCAGCGCATGGGTCAGCAATACCGGTGCCAAGGAGTGGTTCTACGTTGACCTTGGAATAGAAAGTTCCGTTGAAAAGGTCATTCTTCAGTGGATTAATCCTGCCCAGAGCGGTAAGGTGCAGGCATCGACCGACGGCAGAAAATGGAACGACGTTGCATCGCTGGACGGCAATGAGATTGCATTTGAAAGCCCGGTGAATGCGCGCTACGTAAAGCTGCTGCTTGACAACGCTACCGGCAGCAAGCCTTACATGCTGTCTGAAATACAGGTTCTTGGCAAGGGCGGACTCTCTGTTGAGCCAAAGCCGATGCCTGCTGCCACAGAGTCTGAGATGCTTCTGAGCGGCGGCAACTGGAAACTCCAGAACCAGAACGTTGTCAGCGCACAGGGGCAGCAGATTTCAGCAAACGGATTTGATGATTCCGGATGGATCTGTGCAACCGTACCGGGAAGCGTTCTGTCTTCTTATATTAATATAGGTGCAGTGCCTGATCCTAACTATTCTGACAACCAGCTGCAGATTTCAGATTCGTTCTTCAACAGCAATTTCTGGTACAGGAACCAGTTCACTGTTCCGGCCGATTTTGGCAAGGAGAAACTCTTCCTTGACTTTGACGGCATCAACTGGAAAGCCATTGTCTGGATGAACGGCCAGCAGGTAGGTCGCATTGACGGCGCATTCACCCGTGCACGCTTTGACGTGACGAAGCTTGTCAGGAAGGGCCAAGAGAACACCGTAGCCGTCCAGATCATCAGCAATGCCAATCCGGGCGCCATTAAGGAGCAGACCCAGGCCACAGCTCAGAGCAACGGCGGTATCCTGGGAGGAGACAATCCTACCTTCCACGCATCGATCGGCTGGGACTGGATTCCAACCATCCGCGGCCGCAACAACGGCATCTGGAATGACGTCAGGCTGACCACAACCGGTGCTGTCACTCTGGCCGATGCCTACGTAAAAACCACGCTCAACCTGCCTGACACCACAAAGGCCCAGGTGAGCATCAGCATTGACGCAACCAACCGCAGCAACTCTGAGGTCAGCGGCGTGCTGAACGGAAAGTACGGTGACATCAGCTTCAGCCGCCAGGTGACACTGGCTGCCGGAGAGACAAAGACGCTTGAGTTCAGCCCGGCAAACACCCCTGCCCTGGCTATTGAGAACCCGCGCCTGTGGTGGCCAAGGGGCTATGGAGAGCCTTACCTGCACGACGTTTCTATAGACTTCAGCATTGACGGAAAGATGTCTGACTCAAAGGCATTCAAGTCTGGTATCAGGCAGATGACATACAATGAGGACAACGGAATCCTGAGCCTGTTCGTGAACGGACGACGCTTCATAGGACGCGGCGGCAACTGGGGCTTCAGCGAGTCAAACCTGAACTACCGTGCCCGTGAGTACGATGCTGCTGTACGCTACCACGCAGACATGAACTTCACCATGATTCGCAACTGGGTAGGCCAGATAGGCGACGACGAGTTCTTTGAAGCCTGTGACCGTCACGGCATCATGATCTGGCAGGACTTCTGGCTGGCAAATCCATGGGACGGACCTGATCCTTATGATGAAGAGATGTTCATGCAGAATGCCATAGACTTTGTGAAGCGCATCCACAACCACCCATCCATTGCGCTCTACGTTGGACGCAATGAGGGCAATCCTGTACCGGAACTGGACACATCGCTGCGCGCCCTGACACAGAATCTTGGTGGCGGTGTGCACTACATTTCACACTCGTCACGCGGCGTAGTAAGCGGTGAGGGCCCTTATCGCGCCCTGAACCCGAGCGAATACTTCACCCTGCCTACCGGCCAGGACAAGCTGCACTCAGAGCGCGGCATGCCAAACGTCATGAACTTTGAGAGTCTTGTACGTGCCTTCCCAGAGGAGGATCTCTGGCCACAGAACCGCATGTGGGGCATCCATGACTTCACACAGGGCAGCGCCCAGACATGCACCACATTCAACGGCCTTGTAGAGAAGGCATTCGGCACACAGGCCAAGGATGCAGAGCAGTTTACCCAGTGGGCACAGCTCATAAACTACAACGGTTACCGCGCCATGTTTGAGGCACGCAGCTTGAACCGTCGCGGCCTGCTGCTCTGGATGAGCCACCCTGCATGGCCGTCAATGGTATGGCAGACATATGACTACTATCTGGCACCTACAGCCGCATACTTTGGCTGCAAGAAGGCATCGGAACCGCTGCATATCCAGTGGAACCAGGGCAAGGACTGCATAGAGGTAGTGAACCTGAGCGCAGGAAGCCATCAGGCTCTTGAAGCAAAAGTACAGGTTGTTACCACTGACGGAAAAGTTGTATGGGAGCGTTCTGAAACCATTGACAGCAATGAGGATACCACCGTCAAATGCTTTGACATGCAGTATCCGGCAGGCATCAGTCCTACCCACTTCATAAGCCTGACACTGAAAGACGCAAAGGGAAAACTCCTTTCTGACAACTTCTACGTTCGCGGCGTGAATGAGGGCAACTACAGCGGTCTGCTGACTATGGAGAAGGCCAACGTCACCTGCAAGGAGAAGTTCTCACAGAAGGGCTCAGAATGCACTGTAACCGCAACCGTAAAGAACCATTCATCTGTTCCCGCCTTCATGATCCGTCTTGACCTGAAGGGCTCTGACGGCGAGCAGATCCTGCCGGTTCTGTACAGCGACAACTACATATCGCTCCTGCCTGGTCAGGAGAAGACCATAACAATCCGCTACTCTGAGGCCGATGCCCGTGGCACCAAGCCACACATCGAGTTGTCAAGTCTATAATCAGTGTGGGCTGGAATTGCGCTGTATGCGGCACCTTTCCAGCCCGCACTGTCTTTTTTCATGATTGCCATCGGCATTATCATCGGTGTAATTGTCGGTGCTCTCATTGGTTCTATAATTGGCATACTACTTGACCACAAGGTAATTAACCATTGTAATGACATTATTGATGAATTGAAGGGTTTTTAATCCCTTGAGCATCCAAAAAGATTGTGTATTTTTGCAGTACTAAAAACTAACAGAAACACACAATGGGTGGATTTTTCGGAACGGTAGCCAAGGAGAAGTGCATTGCCGATCTGTTCTACGGAACTGACTATCAATCACATCTTGGAACAAAAAGAGCCGGTCTTGCAACTTACAGCCAGGAAAAAGGCTTTATACGTGGAATACACAGTCTTGAGAGCGCCTACTTCAGATCAAAGTTTGAAGGTGAGCTTGACAAGTTTGTCGGCAACAGCGGTATAGGCGTCATAAGTGATACCGATGCACAGCCGATGCTCATGAACAGCCATCTGGGGCGTTTTGCTCTGGTGACCGTTGCAAAAATCAACAATCTGGAGGAGCTCTCTGAGCAGTTGCTGAATGAAAACATGCACCTGAGTGAGTTCAGCAGCGGAAAGATCAACCAGACAGAGCTTGTTGCTCTGCTCATCATAAAGGGAAAAACATTCGTTGACGGAATTGAGAACGTATATCGCAGCATAAAGGGTTCATGCTCAATGCTGCTCCTTACAGAGGACGGCATAATTGCTGCACGTGACTCATGGGGTCGTACCCCGATTGTAGTCGGCCAGAAGAAGGGGGCAATGGCTGTCACTTCTGAGACAACCGCCTTCCCTAACCTTGATTACGACATAATCCACTACCTTGGTCCTGGTGAGATTGTCCGCATCAGGCCTGACGCAATGGAGACCCTGCGCAAGCCGAACAGGCGCATGCAGGTATGCTCATTCCTGTGGGTTTACTACGGATTCCCTACCAGCTGCTATGAGGGACGCAATGCAGAAGACATGCGTAACGAGTGCGGCCGCGTGATGGGTGAAGAGGATGACACTCCGGTTGATGGCGCTTGCGGCATCCCAGACAGCGGTGTTGGCATGGCCGTAGGTTACGCTCAGGGACATGGATGTCCTTACATGCGTGCCGTTGCCAAATACACCCCAACATGGCCACGTTCATTTACCCCAAGCAACCAGGAGATGCGTGACCTTGTGGCCAAGATGAAGCTTATTGCAAACAAGGATATCCTGAAGGACAAGCGCATGGTATTCTGCGACGACAGCATCGTCCGTGGTACCCAGCTGCGTGACAACACCCGTGACTTCTACGAACTTGGCATAAAGGAGGCTCACATGCGTATTGCCTGCCCGCCACTTATCTACGGATGCCAGTTCATCAACTTCACCTCAAGCAAGAGTGACATGGAGTTGATCAGCCGCCGCATCATCAAGGATTTTGAGGGCAACAAGGCAGAGCAGAAGCTCAAGGAGTACGCAACGACAGGCTCGCCACAGTACAACAAGATGGTCGCAGAGATTGCACGCCGCCTGAACCTGACTACGCTGAAGTTCAGCAAGCTTGAGACCCTTGTCAAGGCCATCGGTCTTCCTAAGGAGCAGATTTGCACCCACTGCTTTGACGGCAGCTCATTCTTCACCCTTGAGGAGCAGAACGAACAGTAATCACACACTTCCCACACATAAAGAAAGGCCCGGATTATTCCGAGCCTTTTCTGTTTCCTGTCTCAGAAACAAAAAACTGACCATTTCTTTGTTCCTGAGGCAGCATTTCCGCTAGAAACGTCTAAAACCCTGTCTCAGGAACAAAAAATCACGCTATTTTTTGTTCCTGAGGCATAGCCCACGGAACGCGGGAGGAATCTCTCCGGAACGCAGGAAGGATTCTCTCCAGAACGCGGGAGGAATCTCTCCGGAACGCGGGAAGAAACCGCGATGTTTCCTGCGTCACATTCTTTGGAATACCGGAATGCGGTCAAGAGGCGACGCCACTGTGATGTACTGGCCACCCTTGTAGGTCTTGTCTGAGTGGAAGTCCTTCCAGGTAGTATTGCCGTCAGTTGGCAGATATACGGTTACGGTCTCACCATATTCCGTTACTGGACAAACCAGGTATTTTGGGCCGAACATGAATTCGGTCTGCTGGCGCAGTGCCTGCTCGTCATTTGCAAAGTCAAATACCAGTGGACGCATCATTGTGTAGCCCTCTTTGCTGACCTTCTTTGCGCACTCTAGAATGTATGGCATAAGGCTATAGCGCAGCTCAATCTGCTTTACATAGATGTCATACACCTCCTTTGGATAGCGCCAAGGCTCTGTCTGGCTCATGTAGCCGTGTACGCGCATGAATGGCAGGAATACCGATGCCTCAATCCATCTGAGCATGCGTTCCTGATACTCAGCATCGTCATACTGGTTGCCCGGACGGAAGAAGCCGCCGGCATCGTATGTCCACCAAGGCATACCTGCTGCCTGCTGTCCCAGACCGCCTGCAATCTGACGGCGCAGGGTCTCAAAGTCGTTACCAACGTCACCTGACCATGTGACAACGCCGTAGCGCTGCGAGCCAAGGAATGCGCTTCTTGACAGGATGACCGGTGTGCGGTCCGGCTGATCCTGGGCAAGTCCGTTATAAACTGTCTCACAGACCTTTACAGGATATACGTTACGGTAAAGGTTTCCAGGGATTGTGCCTGCAGCCACCATGCGGTTGTTCAGGTCATCGT
>JAKSIY010000042.1 GCA_024398535.1 Bacteroidaceae bacterium | reverse complement strand
CGTGTGCGCCGCAAAGAGCCTCCTTGTAGCTTACATTGTGTCCAAACTTCTGGGCTACAGCACTCATTACTGCAACACCCTGCTCCATGATTTCAGGGCCGATTCCATCACCGGCCAATACTGCGACTTTTAAATCCATATCTTTGTTTTTTATTTATTCCTTATTAATATCCTGCTTACGGAATGTATCATCTGACTCCAGCAGGTTCAGCATCTTTATTGTTGCCTTTATTGCAGCCTCTGTCTGGTCTGCATCAAGGCCACGTGTCCTGTAGGTCTTGCCGTTGAATTCCCATGAGATGGCAGTCTGCACAAGAGCATCGGTACGACCACCTGGTGGGATTGTTACCACGTAGTTGGTCAGCCATGGGAAGGTACGTCCAAGCTTCAGACGGTAAATATGACGTACGGCACGCACAAAGGCATCGAACATACCGTCACCGGTAGCGCTCTCCTCAAATTCCTGTCCGTCAATGTCAAGCTTCACGCAAGCCTGCGGATGAAGGCCATACGCAGTTGACACCATGTAGGAAACCAGTCGGATGCGGTCTGACATGGCATCGTGATGCAGGACATCGGCTATGATGTATGGCAGGTCATCAATGGTTACGTGCTCCTTCTTGTCACCCATCTCATTGATGCGGCGCGTAACCTTGCGCATGTCATCATCAGAAAGATGAATACCCAGAAGCTTCAGGTTCTGCTCAATGTTTGCCTTGCCTGACATCTTGCCCAGGGCATACTCACGGCTACGTCCAAAACGCTCTGGCAGAAGCGGATTCACATAAAGCTTGCCCTTCTTGTCACCGTCAGCATGCACGCCGGCAGTCTGGGTGAAGACATTCTCACCGACAATCGGGGTGTTTGCGGCAGTAGCGATGCCGGAATATGACTCAACCATACGGCTGATGTTGTTGATAGCATCCTCTCTGACAGAAAGTTCTGCCTCAGGAAGCATATCGTTCAGGACTGCGACCACGCTGCTGACCGATGCATTGCCGGCCCTCTCGCCAAGACCGTTCACAGTACAGTGGAAGCCACGTGCACCCGCCTCAGCAGCTGCCAGAACATTGGCTACTGCTAGGTCATAGTCATTGTGAGCATGGAAATCAAAATGAATCTCAGGATATCTGGTAGTCATCTCACGGACAAACTGGCGCGCTGACCTTGGTGGCAGAACGCCCAGAGTGTCAGGAAGCATGATACGTCTGATAAGGCCCCCCTCTCCGTTCTTTGCAACGATATCCTGAAGCGAATCAATCATGCCAAAGACATAATCCTTTGACGAGATCATGCCGTTGCTCCAGTCCTCAAGATAGAGGTTGACTGACAGGCCGGCATCGGCAGCCATCTGGACATTGCGTCTGATATCAGCCCAATGCTGTTCAGGTTCCTTGCCCAGCTGTCCGCGGCAGTGCTTCTCACTACCCTTTGACAGCAGGTTCATGACCTTGCATCCTGCACCTGCAATCCATTCAATTGAAGCACCTCCGTCACAGAAGCCCAAAACCTCAATCTTTTCTATGCAACCGGCCTCTGCAGCCCAGCCACACACCTGACGGACACACTCCAGTTCACCCTCAGAGACTCTTGCCGATGCAATCTCAACGCGGTCAACGCCAACCTCCTCTATGAGCTTGCGGGCAACAGACAGTTTCTCCGGTGCGCTGAACGCAACGCCAGAGGTCTGCTCCCCATCACGCAGGGTTGTATCTAGAATCTCAAGACGCATTACTTCTGTTCGTAAGCCTCAATTTCAGCCTTCTTGCTGAGCAGATAATCAATGTCGTCATATCCGTTCATGAGGCAGTATTTCTTGTATGCATTGATCTCAAACTTCTCAGAGTGGCCTGTAGCCTCATTGGTTACAGTCTGTGAAGGAAGATCAACAGTCACCATTGTCTTTGAATCAGCATCGATGCTTGCAAAGAGCTCCTGCTGGAACTCCGGGCTTACAATGACCGGCAGTACAAAGCAGTTCAGCAGGTTGTTGCGGTGGATATCAGCAAAGCTTGATGATATTACAACGCGTACACCGTAGCCAGAGATTGCCCATGCAGCATGCTCACGGCTTGAGCCGGAACCCCAGTTCTTGCCACCTACTATAATTTCATGGACACCCTTGCTCGGAGCCTCGCAGAATTCAGGCTTGTTCATGACAAAATCCTTTACAGGATTGCCCTGAGCGTCATAGCGCAGGTCATGCATGAAGGCATCGCCGTAGAACTTTGGATCACGTGTGGTGAACGCAAGGTAACGTGCTGGAATGATGTTGTCTGTATTGTTGTTATCAATTGCAATTGGAATGCAAGTGCTCTTGATTATGTCAAATTTCTCTCTTGCCATGGCTTTCAGATTTTTCTTGGATCAGTAATTACACCGGTAATTGCGCTTGCAGCAACAGTAAGTGGCGATGCCAGCACGGTGCGTGCGCCAGGACCCTGACGTCCTACAAAGTTTCTATTGCTGGTTGAGATAGCAAGCTTGCCTGCAGGAACCTTGTCCGGATTCATTGCAAGACATGCAGAGCATGATGGCAGACGCAGTTCAAAGCCTGCCTCCTCAAGGATCTTGTCGATGCCCTCATCAATAATCTGCTGACGTACCAGCCATGAACCAGGAACCAGCCATGCTACGACATCAGGATTCTTCTTCTTTCCCTTTACCACGCTTGCAAATGCACGGAAGTCCTCAATGCGGCCGTTGGTGCAGGCGCCCAGGAAGCAGTAATCAACCTTGGTTCCCTCAAGCTTCTGGCCTGGCTGGAACTGCATGTACTCAAGCTGCGATGTGAACTGAGTCTTCTCTGCATCGCTCATACCGTCAAGTGTAGGAATGCACTCATCAACAGCAATGCCGGCACCCGGATTGGTTCCGTAGGTGATGCGTGGTGCGATATCCTCGGCACGGTAGGTAACCTCCTTGTCAAATACAGCGTCTGCATCGGACTTCAGGGTCTTCCAGTACTCAACAGCCTTGTCCCACTCTGCACCCTTTGGAGCGTACTCGCGGCCCTTCAGATACTCAAATGTAACCTCATCAGGAGCAATGATACCTGCACGTGAGCCCATCTCAATTGAGAGGTTAGACAGGGTAAGACGGCCCTCCATTGAGAGGTTGCGGATAGTTGAACCTGCGTACTCTACAGCATAGCCGGTAGCACCTGATGTTGTCATCTGAGCCATGATGTACAGCGCAATGTCCTTTGCTGTAACACCCGGCTGAAGCTGACCCTCAACGTTGATACGCATGGTCTTAGGCTTTGACTGCAAAATGCACTGGCTAGCCAGAACCTGAGCCACCTCAGAAGTACCGATACCCATTGCAATTGCACCTACGGCACCGTGAGTTGATGTATGTGAGTCACCGCAGACAATAGTCATGCCTGGCAGTGAAAGAGCCTTCTCTGGGCCTACTACGTGAATGATACCGTTATCCTTGGTACCCATTGCAAAGTGCTTTATGCCGAACTCCTGGCAGTTGGCCTTCAGGGTCTCAACCTGCTTGCAGCCTACGGGATCATTGATAACCTCCTGCTGGTCACTTGGAGTATTGTGGTCCGGCATCGCAATGACATGGTCAGGACGGAACACCTTGATGCCCTTGTCACGCAGCGAATCAAAAGCCTGTGGCGATGTAACCTCATGCGCATACAGGCGGTCTATGTAAAGCTGGGTAGGTCCGTCCTCAACAACCTGAACGACGTGGCTGTCCCAGATCTTGTCAAAAAGTGTATTCATGAATCAGTGTTTGAACTTGTTAATACAATCAATATAAGCCTCGATGCTGGCTGTCACGATATCGGTATCAGAACCAAAGCCATAGAAGATATGGCCATCGTGCTCAACCTGCATGTGAACCTTGCAAAGGTCATCAGAGCCCTTTGAGATAGCCTGGATAGTCATCTCCTTCAGAGTCATCTCACGACGGATTATCTGCTTCAGTGCGTTGATTGAAGCATCCACAGGACCGTTGCCGATGCCTGCAGCCTCAAACATCTCATTTGCAATCTTCAGCCTGATAGCGGCAATCGGAGTAACTCCCTTACCGGTTGTTACCTGAAGGCTCTCAAGTTTGATGTGGCTTTCCTCAGAAACCTGCGCACCGGCAAGCATCAGGATATCGTCATCATTGATCTCCTTCTTCTTGTCAGCCAGCTTCAGGAATGCCTCATAAGTCTTGTCCAGTTTATCCTGCTCCATCTCTATGCCAAGTACAGACAGACGGTGACGCAGTGCTGCACGTCCAGAACGAGCAGTAAGAACGATGCTGTTCTCATCAATTCCTACATCCTTTGGATCCATGATCTCGTAAGTCTGGACATTCTTCAGGACACCGTCCTGATGGATGCCGCTTGAGTGCGCAAATGCATTCTTGCCCACGATAGCCTTGTTTGGCTGAACCGGCATGTTCATGAGCGATGACACCATGCGGCTTGAAGGCCAGATCTTGGTGGTGTTGATATTATGATGTACCGGCATGGTAGCCTGATGGCACTTTACAATCATTGCAATCTCCTCAAGAGAGGTATTACCGGCTCTTTCACCTATACCGTTGATGGTAACCTCAACCTGACGTGCACCGTTCTGCACACCGCTGATGGTGTTTGCGGTAGCCATGCCCAGGTCATTGTGGCAATGGGTTGAAAGAATTGCACGGCCATCCTGCAGACCGTCAACATGCTCCATCAGGTACTTGATCTTTGCGCCATATTCCCATGGCATGCAGTAACCGGTAGTATCTGGGATGTTGATGATCTTGGCACCGGCATTAACTACAGCCTGAACCACGCGTGCCAGATACTCATTATCAGTACGGCCTGCATCCTCAGCATAGAATTCAACCTCATCGACCTTCTTTGAGACAGCATACTTCACTGCAGCAACAGCACGCTCAATGATCTCCTCACGGTTACTGTTGAACTTATACTTGATGTGTTCGTCACTAGTACCGATGCCAGTGTGGATGCGCTTGCGCTTTGCATACTGCAGAGCCTCAGCTGCACAATCTATATCCTTCTCTACAGCGCGGGTTAGCGCACAGATAGTTGGCCATGTGACCGCCTTTGAAATTTCAACTACTGAATTGAAGTCACCCGGACTGCTTATTGGGAATCCGGCCTCAATGATGTCAACACCAAGTGCCTCAAGCTGACGGGCAACCTGGATCTTCTCAACTGTGTTCAGCTGACATCCCGGTACCTGTTCGCCATCGCGGAGCGTGGTGTCAAAGAAATACAATCTGTCTGACATATATATTTATTAGATTTAGAGCTGCAAAAGTACGGAAAATCCCTCAAACATATTTTTTTTTTGCAAAATAGTTGCGGAATAAAAAAAAGCGTCCTACATTTGCACTCACAAGAAAGAACATACACATCACAACAACATAACATAATATTGATTAACAACAGAAAGGAAGAAGTTGAGACAACCTCTTCCTTTCGCCTTTTTTAGGGACAGGTCATCGAACGGTTCAGGGACAGGTCATCGCCTGGCGAGGGACAGGTCCCATTTTGGCGAATTTTCTCCTCTCTCCGGTGCATTTGGCCTTGTCCTGCCCCTGGTTCTTGACATTTCCCCTTTCCCCGGTGCGTTTGGCCTTGTCCTGCCCCTGAGAGGCCATTTTTCCAGGTTGTCCGGTGCGTTTGGTGGGTTCCTGCCCCTGGTGCTTGGGATTTCTTCTTTCCCAGGTGCGAATAGTATCTCTCTGCCCCTGCGTAGTCCTTTCCGCGACTTTTCCGGTGCCAGAACGCCAATTTTGCCCCGGATGCCTGTCTTTTCCAGCCTTTCCGGTGCGTTTGGTGGGTTCCTGCCCCTGGTGCTTGGGATTTCTTCTTTCCCAGGTGCTAATAGTATCTCCTTGCACCTGCGTGGATATTTCCGCGAGCCAAGACTATTACCATGTAAGCTGGTTAGGAGCAGCAGTCGCTCTCTACGCTCAGAGCGGCCGTCACCAGCGTAACGTCGCGGCGGCAGAAACCAAGCACATGCGTATAGCACTGCTGCGTGTCCTGCCGCCTTCTTGCTCCTTTTACGCTGTCTCCGGTATTCCCGCTCTTCGCTGATGCCCGCTTCCTGCTGCTCTTATACCATCTTACATGATCATCTGTTTCTCTGCCATGAGCATCCTTTTCTCTATAATCAAAGGGTTCTGTCTAGTAAGGAAGGGAATTTCTATAGCACCTGCGCATGAATAAAAAATGCCATAGCACATTGCAAGAAAACCATACTACATTACATGTATATACTACTGTAATACGTTGTGTATTAGCATATTTGCACACTCTACTGATTGCGGATGCTTTTTAGTATTGAAATGGGGGCTGGTTTAAATTGATGATTAGTTTGAACGTGGAGGTTGGACAGTGGAGAGTGGTGGCCGTGCTGAAAAGTAGTGATGTGCCGAAAAAGAGTTATCAAGAGGTAAATGATGTGTGGAGGGAAATGGTGAAGAGGAAAGTGTTGATGAAAAAGACAGAGTACTCCAGCGAGCGGCGTCTTTGCGATACGGAGTGAGCAAGTGCTAGCCGCGAGTGGAGTACGCTGTCCATTCAATCGCGGCAGGCGACCCTCAGTCGCGGCAGGCGCCCTCAGTCGCGGCAGGCGCCCTCAAGATACAGCGCCCTAACATGCTCCTTCCCGTAGGCCTCAGCCAGGACGGAACGACGGGAATCCCCCATGATGCAGCTCTCGTAAACAGAGTCAAAGTTTGCCCAGACAAGCCGGGCAAGCTCCTCAGCATCCGGCTGTTTCTGCTCGGCACCCACATCCTGGCGTCTCCACTGCTCCTGCATCATCATCAGATGCTTTCTGCCAAGCAGACGTACATCCTCCTCAACTTCATCAACAGGAAGAGGATCATACACATGGCAGTAAACAGTGGTGTCACCGTCAACTGTGCTGCGCTTCTTGCTCAAATACCGGACACCGTCCTTAACAATTTCCTCAAAATCAACCCTTGTATCCATGACAAAACCAATTATCGGAGTTCTTCAAACAGAAGCACTTCAATTCCGCTGTTGCGGGCATCGAGCGTATCCTTGATACTCTGCATGTCAGTATCTCCCAGGTGATAAGGAACCAGTATCTTTGGAGCAATCATGCTGGCAGCGTGGACACACTGCTCAGGAGTCATTGTATAAGGCTGGTTGACAGACAGAAGTGCCAGGTCAACGTTCATGGCTGCAACGTACATCATCTCTGGAATATCTTCAGTATCACCGGAAATGTAAATCTTCACACCGTCAATATCCAGGACATAGCCGTTGCCCTGACCTCTCTCATGGAACTGTTTGTGTTCAGGAGTCACATTATAGGCAGGAATCGTTGACAGGCCTATGTTGCGTGGCAGCTGGAAGAACTTCAGGTTCTGGAGCATCGAGCCATACGGATACTTCTTGAAGGCAGACAGACTCTGAATCAGTTCTGTCTTTTCAAGAGAAAGACTGCTGATAGTTGCCTTATCAAGATGGTCTCCGTGGTCATGGGTCACAAGAATCAGATCAGGTTTTGGGAACAGAGAGTAGTCAACCTTCACGCCCCCATGTTCTGCGACAGGATCCACCTGGATCATATAGTCTCCATAACTTATTGCTACTGAGCCATGATGCAGCATTATCACATTGACCGATGCTCCACTGGCTGTCTTGAGGCTTACTGCAGGATACGGATTCCTGTCTGTATAGAGGACTCCGTCCAGATGATCAGCCTCATGCTGGAAAATCACAGCCGTATAACCGTTCACGGTCTCTGTTGTATCCTTGAACGAATAAAGCGATGTATATGTGATGTCAACCCTCTGGTAACGTCTTACCATACCTCTTCTGCCTGGAACTGACAGACATCCCTCTGGACCAAGCTGTCTTTTTCCAGAATGGCCTATGATACGCAGGTTCGGGTAAACCTCAAATGGCTTGCCAGGTTTGTCATAACGCTGTACAGCAACCACACGGCGGCCGATGCCCACCTGCGGACCGGCAATACCTACCCCATCCTGTTCCGGCGAGGTAACAGTGGCTATCATCTTCTCTGCCAATCTGTGGAATGTCTTTGACTTGAGTTCACGCACCGTAAAATCCGTGCACGGAGTCCTCAGGACAAGTGTATCCTCGGGATTATCAACGGTCAGGACTCTCATGACGTCACCGTCAGCATTGATAAGTTCACGTTCGCTGCTGCTCCATGAAGAACAAGAGGCAGCAAGCAGAGCAAATGTTCCAAAAGCAAAGAATAGTCTTTTCATCTCTTTATAAAGCTTACGAATGCGAATCTCCTTGAATCAGGAGACCATGAATACATCTGCAGACCAATGCCCGGTTCAGGCGTCTCCGGATTTGCCTCCCGGCAGGCTGGCATCATGATCGATGCCAGCACAGCCAGTACAGCATAATAGAGTTTTGTCATTTCAATTACTTCTGAACGTAAGCATCAGATACGGCAAATGTCTTTGCCTTTGATACCTTGTGAGTTGCACTTGCCTTGCACTCAGAAACGTTTGCACTGAACAGAACGTTGTAAGTACCGGCAGCTGTCTCCCACTGGTTTGCAGCCTCATTGAATGAAGCAAGCTCGTAAGCGCTGACCTCAAATGTCAGAACCTGGCTCTGACCTGGCTGGAGCAGGTCTGTCTTGGCAAATGACTTGAGCTCCTTGGCTGGCTTCTCAAGACCACCTGCAGGGGCAGATACATAAAGTTCAACCACCTCCTTGCCTGCTACTGAACCTGTGTTCTTCACAGTAACTGTTGCGGTGAAACCACCATCCTTTGAAGCCTTAACAGTTGGCTTGCTGTAAGCGAATGAAGTGTAGCTCAGACCATAACCGAATGGGTAAGAAACCTCCTGGTTCTGTGTATCAAAATATCTGTAACCAACCCAGATACCCTCCTCGTACTTGGTGTAGTCAACATCCTTAACCTGACGCTGTCCGCCACGGCCGTTGTTGCCACCCTGACGCATTGCGTTATCATAAGAGAAGTTAGCTGATGATGGATGATCCATGAAGTTCATTGGGAAAGTCATAGGCAGCTTACCTGAAGGATTTACCTTACCGGCAATGATGTCAGCAACGGCGTTAGCACCCTCCTGACCTGGAGACCAAGGCAGAACGATTGCGTCAACCAGGTTCTTCCAAGAAGCGGTCTCAATTACACCACCGATGTTCAGTACAACGATTACCTTCTTGCCAGCCTGATGGAACATGAAGCTTACATTCTTGATAAGGTCACGCTCAATGTCTGTCAGGTCAAAGTCATCCTTGTAAACACGGTCAGCACCCTCACCGGCGTTACGGCCAATAACGATGACTGCAGCATCGTTCTGGGCAGCCTGAGTTCTGATAGCGCCCTCTGGGATAGCCATATCGGCCATCTTTGTGCTAACAGCCCAGCCACCGATGTTGTTCAGTCTCTGATATGAACGGATAGCTGTAGCCTGTGCCTGATAGTAGTCAGAGAGCTTCTGGTCAACGCTGAAACCAGCGTTCTGCAGACCCTCTACCATATTTACTACGTATGCCTTGTTTACGTCACCTGAACCGGTACCACCTGCAACGAAGTCAATTGAAGAGATACCGAACAGAGAGATCTTCTCTGTACCCTTCAGAGGCAGAGTGTTGTTCTGGTTGCGCAGAAGAACGATAGACTCCTCAGCAGCCTTGCGGGCAACCTGTGCATGAGCCTTCAGGTCTGGCTTGTTGCTGTACTTGTAACCCTTGAAACGTGGAGTGATAACAATGTACTCAAGCATGCGGCGAACGTTGCGGTCAACATCCTCAATTGAGAGTGTACCGTCCTGAACACCTGCAATGATGCGGTCAATCTCACTCTGGTTACCTGGCTCCATCAGGTCATTACCTGCATGTACAGCGTTGATGGTACCAGCCTTGTTACCCCAGTCAGTCATTACGATGCCCTTGAAACCAAAGTCATCACGCAGGGCCTTGGTCAGAAGGTCATAGCTCTGCTGTGTATAGTTGCCGTTCAGCTTGTTGTATGAAGACATTACTGTCCAAGGATCAGACTTGCGAACAGCAATCTCAAAGTTCTTCAGATAGATCTCACGCAGAGCACGGGTGCTGATCTGGGCATCGTTCTCATTACGGTTGGTCTCCTGGTTGTTGGCAGCATAGTGCTTGATTGAAGTACCTACGCCATTGCTCTGGATACCGCGAACGTATGCGGCAGACATGTTACCGGAAAGGACAGGATCCTCTGAGAAGTACTCAAAGTTACGGCCGCAAAGTGGGTTACGGTGAATGTTCATACCTGGAGCCAGGAGTACGTCAACACCATACTCCAAAACCTCATTACCCATGGCAGTAGTAGCCTCCTCTACAACAGCAAGATCCCATGAGCTGGCAAGCAGTGTACCTACAGGGAAACCGGTGCAGTAAAATGTGTCAGAAGTACCCTGACGTGTAGGGCTGATACGCAGACCAGCAGGGCCGTCAGCAAGAACTGTGTTAGGAATACCGAAACGCTCAATACCACGTGTGCTGCCTGCAGCACCCGGAACAAGGTTGGTATTGCCGGTAGGAATACCATTGAGCATGATTGACTGGCTACCACCGACAAGAAGGGTAGCCTTTTCCTGAAGAGTCATTGCCTTCAGGACCTCATCAATGTTGTCAGCTGTAAGCTTTGGCTGAGCAACTGCAGATGCAACGCATACGGTTGCAGCTACAAGTGAAAGGACTTTTTTCATTTAGTTATTTGGGAATTAAGTTATAATTGTCAGTTCAGTTTGATTTTTGATTCCTCATAGAGATGTGTCACAATCTCGTCGTAGTCACCCATTGTGGTGCTGTTCTCATGTATGACATCAATGTACTTCAGGCAATCCTGGTATCTTTCCATGTGGAAACAGGTAACTGCCATCTGGAGATTCAGCATCAGGAAATCCTGCATCTTTGACTCATCAGAGAAGAAGCTCTTGTCCTTCAGGAAGATGGCGGCCTTGTTGTTCAGGCACTCCTCTTCTTTCTCATACTGTCCAAGATAGTCAAATCCATTGGCAAGCGTCTGCCAGCCGTTAGGGTCATCAGGAGCAATGTTCACCATGGCACTGCCAATGGCAAGCAGTTCATCGGCCATTTCATTCTCATCAAACAGATTCGATGCCAGAGAGTAGTAATACATGGCAGACTCAATGTCCCCAGACTCGGCCAGGGCCTGTCCCAGTCCAACCATAGGACGGGCGTAAGAGGGCTGCAGAGTGAGTGCAGCCTTGTATGCTGCCACGGCATTCTCATAGTCCTTCAAAGCGCTGTAAGCGCTGCCAAGTTCGTGATACAGATAGTATCGTGGCGTTATTGAGGTCTGTTCCGCAAGACTGGCTGTCAGAACCTCAACAGCACGCTCTGGGCTGCCAGTCTCTTCAAGAGCCTTGGCATAGAGGAGCACCATGTCATCTATTGGCTCTCCTCCTCTCTTTATGCTGTCCGCCATGAGCAGTATGGCATTCCAGTCACTGCGGTCGTAGGCATCGGCCATCTGGGGGCCAAAGACAGAGCGCAGCGATGCCGATGCGGCCACGCCCTGGGTGTTGAGTACTATGTTTCTCTGTCTGCAGGAGTTCATGGTGAGCAGGACAAATGCCAGAAACAGTATCTTATGTATCTTCATATGATGCTTCTAATGGTTAGTCAATGACAAAAGTAGTAATAATTGCTTAACTTTGCAGGACAAATTCACCTTTATAAAAGATTATGAAGAAGATTATCCCAGCATTTGCATTGGGCATGCTCATGGCATCATGCGGCAGCCAGCAGGCAGGCATCAACCTGGCCGGAGAATGGAAAGTGACAACCATCAACGGAACACAGGTTCCAAAGACCCTGAACGAGCCAGCCATCTCTTTTGATACAGAGAAGAGCACCTTCAGCGGAGTTACCGGCGTAAACATCATGAACGGTCAGTACAAGCTCTCTGACACCAAGCTTACGTTCAGCGATGCTCCTACCACAATGATGATGGCTGACTCAATCTCAATGGTTGTAGAGGAGACCTACATCAAGGCACTCAAGAGTGTTGCAACCGTATCTGAAGAGAACGGTGTGATTACGCTCAAGGACAACGACGGAAAGTCAGTAATGACCCTGCAGAAGAAGAATTAAAACAGGTATTCCGTATTTATGTAGAAGGCTCCGGTTCCATCCTGATTATAGATGGGATTGGAGCTTGATACAAAATGGCTGACCGGAACTCCGTACTCAGCCGCAAGAATGAAATTGTCATTCACTATCAGTCTGAAGCCGGCACCCACTGCCACGTGCGGTCTGTCCTTGGTGCAGATTGATTCCACCGTCTGCTGATATCTGGCGTACGATGCAACCCCAGCCAGGGTGGCAGGCCTGTAGCTCATGTCACGTCCACGTATCACCATTGCACCGTCTGAGAAGGCCGACAGACCTATTGCGATGTTCTGTCCGAACATTGACCTGCCCCAGACACGGCTGCGGACCTCAAAGTTATACTCAGCCATATCACGTCCTACCACACGGCTGCGCATGATGCCGCGCACAGTCCTGTAGCCGCCCATGCCATCCTTGTCAGCACCACTTCCCATTACCGTCATGTAAGGCAGAGCATAGAATGGCATATCATCGCCAATGCATCCCTGATAATTTGCCCTTAATGCCAGCGACAGACGGTTCCTGTCAAGAATCCTGAAATACTGCCTCCAGGTCATGGAATAACGGTAGAATCCCTGTGAAGCCACTATGGACGGAGCTGCCTCAATGTGTGCCTCGGCCCAGATTCCCTTGGTAGGAGCGGATTCCGTATCGCGGCTGTCATAGCACAGACCTGCGCGGAAAGAGAGAAACGAGCCTCCGCCAGCCTCCTGCTCTGAGATGATACCCCAGTCAATGAAATCCTGATAAAGGGTATAGCTCTCAGTATATTTGCTGGCATCGGGCTTACCCTTGTTTATATTGTCAAAGTCTATGGGATCAATGTCAAAGAAACTGTAGTGAAGTCCCAGTTCCCACTTGAATCTGTCAGTGATGTTTCCACGTAAATCCACCTTGCCAAGAACGTTCAGACGGCTCAGTTTGTAGTTAGGTCCGTAGTCCATGCCACCGTTCTGCCCCAGTGCAACACGCTGCTGGTCATACTTGGTGGCATATCCGTTGAAGCCAAAGAAGTCCATGGCCCGGTCCTTTGACTCATAGACCGATGCAGACATCCTGACACCAGGCAGGAGCTCTACCACGTCATAACCGGCCTGGAACAGCTGCGAGCCTTTGGTAAACCATGCCAGCTCAACGTATCCGTCAGACACATAGTTGGGATAGCTGTGACCGTCACCGAAATTGTACATGGTAAGCAGGCCACCCAGCTGAAGTCCCTTGTCGGCATCAAAAGCCACCTCAGGCAGCGGATAGAGTCCCATGCCCGTCTTGATCTCCTGCTGGGCTCTCAGAGGAAACGCCAGCAGGCAGAGCGACAGGGCTGTCAGAGCAGATTTTCTCATGCCTTGCTGTAACGCAGTCCGTATGCAAGTATCACAAAGAAGCATACCAGAGGCACAAAGAATCCAAGAGCCATCTGGGTCTCACCTATCACACCCATGAGTACAGGAGCAACTGCACCGCCCACAATCGTCATGATGAGATATGAAGAACCCTTCTTTGTGTTTTCCGGATTCAGGCCCTTGATAGCCAGGGCAAATATCGTTGGGAACATGATGCTCTCACACAGATAGCAGAGCAGTATCGCTGCCATTGAGAAGTAACCTCTGCCGAATATCACAGCAAGCATGGTGAGCGATGCAATCAGAGCCAGCACTGTCAGCAGTTTCTCTGCACGGATGTGCTTCATGACCTGGCTTCCGGTAACACGACCAAACATGAACAGTCCCATTCCACCGAATGAGAGAATCAGTCCTGCGGTCTTTGCGCTAACGCTTGGAATGGTCTCAATTGTATAGTTGATGAAGAAACTGTTGATGCCGGTCTGAGCTGCCACATAGAAGAACAGGGCAATCACGCCGAAAGAGAACTTCCACTGGCTCCACAGTTTCTGGTCCTTGTCGTCAACGGTACCCTCAAAGGACTCCTGGATCTCAGGCAGCTTGGCGCGGCTGAACACAATTGCAATCAGCAGGACTACAACGCCTATCACAGCGTAAGGAGCTGTCAGGTTTCCGCCGCCGTTTCCTTCTGCATCGGACAGTACCACAAGGCTGCCTACCAGCGGACCTGCAATCCAGCCAAGGCCGTTCAGTGACTGAGCCAGGTTCAGACGGCTGGCACTGGTCTCTGGAGCACCCAGCACAGTGACATAAGGATTGGCACTGGTCTCAAGAAAAGTCAAGCCGCAACCTATTACAAAAAGACACAGCAGGAAGAAGCTGAAGTTCATCATCTGTCCGCCCGGAATGAACATAAGGGCTCCCAGGCCGTACAGGGCAAGTCCACAAAGGACACCGGCCTTGTAACCCCACTTTCTGATTACAGCACCTGCAGGGAGGGCCATCACGAAATATCCGCTATAGACCATGGCCTGAACCAGGGCGCTACGGCTCTTTGAAATTACCAGTACATCCTGAAAATGTTTGTTCAACACATCAAGAATGCTGTGAGCGAAACCCCACAGGAAAAACAGGCTTGCAATAAGCAGGAATGGAACAAGGTAGTTCCGGTCAACGACTCTTTTCATTTTCTTTTTTTTAATTTGTTGCGCAAAGTTTAGCATTTTTTTCCATATTTGCAACAACGATTGCCAATAGCACAATAACATGAAAGGAAGCACCAGCCCAAACGTTGAAATAGAATTGATCCAGGCACTGACCGATGACTACCCGTTCATATTCAGGGTTTACCCGGCTGATGACCGGATTGCGTTCATCAGGAATGACCAGTACAGCCGGGAAATATTCAGCCATGAAGAGGACATGCCATACTCCAAGACCCTTAACGTCTATACAGAGAAATATGTACATCCAGAAGACAAGCAGTTCTTCCTGTCATGCTGTAACCTTGAAAACCTGAAGGACAAGCTGGCTGTAAAGAAGACGTATGCAGGAAAGTTCCGCGCTCAGTTTCTGGGCGATGTCCATTATTTCAAGTTCAAGTTTGCAAGAGTATCCCTGGCCGGAGAGCCCCTCAAGATTGTAGGTGCGCTCAACAATGTCGATGAACTGGAAAGAGATGTCCAGAGAAGACTTGTCGAACTGGAGACAATGAGAAGCATCCTGGCATCGTCCGACATGGGAACCTGGCAGGTTATAATAAGGACAGAAAGGGCGCCACGACTTGTGCCAGACCACAAGATGAGAGAAGTGCTGGGAATTCCACAGGACTCAACCATGTCAGAAGAGGACATCTTCATCTATTTCCGTTCACGCGTTGCAGAAGTATCAGAAAAGGACTTCCAGAACTATGACAGGCAGATGATAGAGAATCGGCGCGCAGAGGTAACCTATCAGTGGAACCACCCTACCCTTGGTGTCAGATGGGTACGATGCGGCGGAACATGCATAGACATACCCGGAGGTTTCAGGCTGAGCGGATATCACTACGATATTACAGAGCAGAAAGACAAGGAGATACGTACACAGCAGATGCTTGATGACAACATTGCTGCCAACAAGACAAAGACCCAGTTTCTGCAGAACATGAGTCATGAAATCAGGACTCCGCTGAATGCCATGTTCGGTTTTGCCCAGTTACTGAGCCTTCCAGAGGGCTCGTGGACTGAAGAAGAGAGACAGGAGTATTCGGCACACATATTCAACAGCTACAACATGCTTGACATGCTCATAGGTGACATCATTGATGTTGCCGACTCAGAGCACGGAAACTACAGAATAGAGGTTACAGACGTGAACGTCAATGAGATATGCAGGAATGCGCTCATGTCAGTGGAGTACCGCAAGCCTATGGAGGTTGAGATGTATTACACATCGGACGTTCCAGACACCCACATAATAAAGTCAGACGGACGCCGCATACAGCAGGTGCTGATCAACTACCTGACCAATGCCTGCAAATACACTCAGACGGGTCACATTCACATGCATTGTTCAACATCAGAGAACCCGGGAAAGCTTACCTTCTCAGTAACTCATACCGGAAAAGGCGTACCTGCAGACAAGGCAGACATAATATTCAACCGTTTCACGAAACTGAATCAGTTCGTGCAGGGTTCCGGCCTTGGACTCAACATCTGCCAGATGGTTGCCACCAAGCTTGGAGGCGATGTCTATCTTGACAAGAGCTACACCGACGGTGCCAGGTTTGTATTTGTCATTGACAATCAGCAGGCAGTCTGATTCGCAGAAATGGTCGCAGAGATTCTTACATGGCTACTTGCATTCCTGATTCCGGCAGGAGTCATGGCCGCCTGCAACAGGTACAGGTTCCTTGATTCCATAGGACCTATAATGATTCTCTACGCTCTTGGGCTGGCAGTCAGTCTCACCGGTTTCCACGCAGAATCACAGAGCATCATAAGCGGTCTTACAATACCGCTTGCCATACCGCTCATCCTTATAGGAAACAGGATAACACTGTCCGGAGAGAGCACCCGTCACACCGTCACGGCGTTCTTCAGCTGTCTGGCATCGGCCGTAATTGCGGTATTCATTGCATACATGCTGTTCAGACCAGACAGGAACGTAGCGGGAATGGTTGCAGGATGCGTTACCGGCGGAACCATGAACATGGCGGCCGTGAAGCTGGCGCTGGGTGTTGACGATGCCACCTTTGTAATCATGAACACGTATGACATGATTGTCTCATTCATCTACATGGTGTTCCTGCTTACCGTCGGAATCAGACTGGCACGGCGCATCATGCCAAACAAAACCGCTTGCCAGAGTGAGAGCGTCAGCACTGCAGACAGCAGCACAGGTCAGCCCAGCAAAGGGGTGCGCAATTACGTGATACTGCTGGCAGTGGCGGCAGGCTGCGCAGCTATTTCACTGGGCGTTGCCAGACTGTTTGACGAATCTATCTTCATGATGATCTTCATCCTGGTACTCTCAGCCCTGGGCGTTGCACTATCGTTCTGCAAGAGCATCAGCACAAAACCAGAGTCATACGGCATGGGCATGTACCTGGTCTATGTCTTCAGTTTCGTGGTAGCATCAATGGCCGATTTCCGTGGCATGTCAATTGGGCAGAATGCAAATCTTCTGGCATTCTTTGCCACCACAATATTCTGCTCACTCTTTCTCCACCTGCTCTTCTGCTACCTGCTGAAGGTCGATGCCGACACCGCAGTCATAGCATCAAACGCATTCGTCAACGCCCCACCCTCTGTGCCGGTCATTGCATCGGCCATGAAGAACAGGAATGCGCTGACCGCTGGCCTGACAATAGGCATAGTCGGTTACGCCATAGGAACCTACCTGGGAGTCATGGTGGCCAAGGCAATCAGTCTATTGCCTTGATTTCCATATATGTGGCTCCAATTTCCGAGCCAAAGATACCACCTATGTAGCCGACCAGATCACCCTTGGTCATGCTCTCTTCACGGATTAGAATCTTGTTGACATCGGCAGTGAACTGCTCCTTGCTGGACACCGGTGAAAACATTACCGGTTCAACGCCACGCACCAATGCCAGTTCACGCATGGTGTGCGCACGGTAGCACATGGCATACAGCGGTACTCCCGGACGGAACGATGCCAGATACCTGCCCACACGGCCGGTATAGGTATCAAAGGCAAGAGCCTTGATAGGCAGTTCAAGAGTGGCAGAAACCAGGGAACGTGCCAGGGCGGCAGCAACCGGTTTGCCTACCCTCTTAAGATCAAGAGACAGGTCAACATCAAGAAACCCTTCATTCTCAAGAGCAATCCTTGTCATGGTGCTAACAGCCTCAACAGGATACTATCCGATGGCGGACTCACCACTCAGCATTATTGCATCGGCCCCCTGGAAAATAGCATTGGCAACATCTGTCACCTCAGCACGGGTCGGACGCGGGTTCTCAATCATGCTCTGCAGCATCTGGGTAGCCACAATGACCGGCTTCTTACGCTCACGGCATATATGCACCATGCTCTTCTGTACCAGCGGAATACGCTCAGCAGGAATCTCCACGCCCAGGTCACCGCGAGCCACCATGATTCCGTAGCAGTTGTCAAGAATCTCATCAAGATTGTCAACGCCCTGCTGATTCTCAATCTTTGAAATAATCTTTATATGGCTGTCAAATTCATCAAGAATTCTCTGAATCTCAAGAAGGTCTGCAGCACTGCGCACAAAAGAGTGAGCTATGAAATCAATATCTGCCAGAACCGCCCATTTGACGAACATCTGGTCCTTCTCAGTCAGCGCAGGAAGATCAATGTGGACATTCGGAATGTTCACACTCTTGCGTCCCTTCATGACACCCTCATTCATGACACGGCATACCAGAGTGCCCGGTTTTGCCTCTGTGACCTTCAACTCTATGCTGCCGTCATCAATCAGAATCGATGCCCCAACCGGAACATCACGTGACAGATTGGGATAAGTCGTATAGAGATTGCCCGGCTGGCAGGCCATTGATGTGTCATCATGTACCAGAATCTCCTCACCCTCATGAACCGTGAACTGACCATCAAGATTTGTAAGACGGACCTGAGGGCCCTTGGTATCAATGAGAATGGCAATCTTGTCCGACACCTTACGGACATTGTCAACAATAGTCTGTGCCGACTCTGGCGTAACGTGGGCCGAATTGATACGGACCACGTTCATACCATTATCATACAAGCTTTTAATAAACTCTGGGTTGCACTTTTTGTCAGATATAGTGCATATAATCTTGGTCTTCTTCTGAACCTTCATATGTAGCCTCTTTAAAAATCGGCCGCAAAGGTACGGAAACTTCTGCCTAATTGTTTCACTTCAGAAGAAGCTTCACCCTACCAACCATGTAAAGGCCACCGTTCTTCATTGCAAAGCGGTTCACACCAGGCTGGCAATGAAGCACTTCACGCAGAGAGCCGTCAGAAGCATAAACATTCAGTGTCCTGACGCACGCTGTCTCAACAACAATCTCAAGCCCATCGCCCCAGATGCGCAGCTCCTCGGCTCCAACCATCTCCTCCTGCGGATCCTCATCCTCTTCATCAGACAGAGAAGAATAACCGTCAGATATGATGATTGTGCGGATTGGTGCCGACGATGCCGATACCGTCATGTACGTGCGGAATGGGAGGATAGGCTGATTGGCCTCAAAGGCTGTACCGGTAGCGTTGATACCCATCTTGTCAGTTTGATGCAGATAGGTTCCTGTATGATTGTGAGTGCCCACCGTTGTTGTCATGTCGGAATTATCAGAAATGCCAATGCTGGCAGCAATGCTTGCATCATCTGGCTTAACACTTTCAAATGTTGCCTTCTGTTTGTATTCTTCTTTACCATAGGCATTTGTATGATAAAACGACTCCATTGAGAACTCGTAGAAATCATTGCCAGGGAATGCCACAATGTATGGAACCTCTGCAGTGAGTGGCACGTAATCAGTAAATGTATGAGAATTGGCATACCATTCCTCATCACTATCAATAAATGTCTCATCACCATCCTCATCACGAGTATTGTAGTGATCACCGTAGTTGAAGAGCGAGGTGAAGTAACTGTTAGCTTGATAGGTGTAGTTACGCTTAGCCTTAGTTTGATTGTCTTCTACGAACAAACCATCACCACTAACGGCAGGACGTGCAAACGTAGCCTTGTCACCATCGGCATCTACCATACCTGTGAGCCAGTATTCATGATGAAGAGTATGGTCACCGCCCTCGGTTTTACCATAGAAATGGGTAATCTCACCATTCTTCTCGGCAGTCACCTTAGTAGCAGTGAATGGCAGTACTATGCCCTCCCAGGCAGAACTGCTGTTGTAGTCAACAGTTCCATCACCATCTTTATCAACCAAGTTGCGATAACTCTTAGGCAGTCGCTCGTACCATGCACGGGTGTTCACTTTGAATGCGATAGGCGCATTGAAGTCCTGCTTATCCACGAGGTGGAAGTAGTCG
>JAKSIY010000041.1 GCA_024398535.1 Bacteroidaceae bacterium | reverse complement strand
ACCTTTCTGCTGAGGACAAGGTGCTGATCATTGATGACTTCATGGCTCAGGGCTCTGCAATGCTTGCCCTTACAGACCTTGTGCATCAGGCAGGCGCCACAGTTGTCGGCATAGGCATCGCCATTGAGAAGGGCGTCCAGGAGGGCGGAGAACTGATCCGTTCAAAAGGCTACCAGCTGGAGTCAATTGCCATTGTCGATGAAATGACAGCCAACCCCCGCTCAATCAAATTCCGCGAACAGTAATCTTCCCCAAATTTAAAAGAAACAGGACCAGAACTGGAAAAGGAACCAGAACCAGTAACGGAACAGCTGGAAAAGGAAACGGAAACCGAACTAACCGGAAACGGGGCTAGAACCAACCGGAAACGGAATCCGAACCGGAACTAACCGGAAAATAAATGAAAACCAAAATTATAATAAGGATTTATGAGTAATTCAGAGAACATCTACAAGCTTGATGGTACTGTGCCTCTTGGACAGGCCATCCCATTCGGCCTGCAGCACGTGCTGGCCATGTTTGTGTCAAACATCACGCCAATCATCATCCTTGCGGGAGTCGTAGGAATTGACGGAGGTCTTTCTGCAAGACTGGTACAGAACGCAATGATCATTGCCGGCATCGGTACACTTATCCAGCTCTACCCAGTATGGAAGATCGGTTCAAGACTGCCTATCGTAATGGGTATCAGCTTTACCTTCCTGTCACTTGCCATTGCCATCGGCACAAGCCAGGGCATGGGAACCCTGATGGGTGCCGTCATCATCGGCGGTATCGTCGAGGGTCTTCTGGGTCTTTTTGCAAAGTACTGGATCAAGATCATTTCCCCTATCGTAGCTGCCACCGTGGTTATCGCCATCGGTTTCTCACTGCTGACTGTAGGTGCAAACTCATTTGCCGGCGGTCAGGGTGCCGATGACTTCGGTTCTGCCCAGAACTGGATTGTAGGCTCTGTAACACTGCTTGCATGCCTTGGATTCCAGGTATTCACAAAGGGTTACCTGCGTTCAATCTCAGTGCTCTGCGGTCTTGTAATCGGTTACATCGTTGCCCTCTGCATGGGCATGGTTGATTTCTCAGGCCTTAGCGGATGCGGCTTTGTTTCACTGCCAAAGTTCCTGCCTTTCAAGCCTGAATTCCACCTGGGTGCCATCCTTTCTGTAGTAGCAATCTTCCTGGTATCAGCAACTGAGACAATCGGTGATACTTCTGCGCTCTGCTCTTCAGCACTGGGTCGTCCAATTGAGCAGAAGGAGCTTCAGGGCTCTATTGCCTGCGACGGTTTCATCAGCACCATTGCCGGTATCTGCGGCTGTACCCCTATCACCAGCTTCAGCCAGAACGTAGGTCTTGCTGCAATGACCAAGGTTGTCAACCGCTTTGCTATCGGTACCGGTGCCATCATCATGGTAGTTGCCGGTCTCTTCCCAGCTGTAGGCGTTGTCCTGACAACCATCCCACAGGCTGTTCTTGGCGGTTGCACCATCATGATGTTCGGTTCTATCCTCTTTGCAGGCTTCGGCATGATCGCAAAGTGCGGATTCGGACAGAGAAACATGATCATCGCCTCTCTGTCACTGAGCATCGGTCTTGGTTTCACACAGGCTACCGGCATGTTTGACATCTTCTCAGACACCATCAAGTCTGTATTCGCTGACAACTGCGTTGCTGTAGTATTCCTGCTCGCAGTTATCCTGAACCTGATCCTGCCAAAGGAGAAGGAAGATTAATCTGCCCTGCAAACAAATATAAAGTACACCATTGAGCGGCTCGCTATTGCTCGTTTACGTATCGTTCACATACGTATAGCAAAGACACCGCTTAATGGTATATTTTGTCTCCATGAACGAATGGACAGAGCGCTCCATTCGCGGCCCTATTTCCCGCGACTTTCGGTATTTTCCTACCACGTGCTTTGGCGATTCCCTCGCCGCGTGCTCTTGGCCGTTGCTGTGGTTTTGCCAAACAAGGGAACGGAGAATAGCACCACATGAGTTCTGGGGATACTTGCCGTTCCCTTACCCCTCATTTCAGGCCATAAGGGAACGCAAACAATACTCACAGCACGTCTAAAGCACTTTACCGTTCCCTTCTTTGGCGGATTTCATCTAGTTCCCCGCCGCATACATAGAAAAGCACCGTCGCGCCACAGCCACCCAGGAAAGTTCACACGGGAGTCGTGGCTGCATTTCCCGCGATCTTCGGCATTTTCCTGCCACGACTCCAAAGAATACCTACGCACACGGGAGTCGTGGACGCATTTCCCGCGACTTTCGGCATTTCCCTGCCACGACTCCAAAGAATACCCCTGCACACGGGAGTCGTGACAACCTTTCCCGCGATTTCCAGCATTTTCCCGCCACGACTCCTAAGAATACCGTCGCACACGGGAGTCGTGGCTGCATTTCTCGCGACTTTCGGCATTTCCCTGCCACGACTCCAAAGAATACCTACGCACACGGGAGTCGTGGCTGCATTTCCCGCGATCTTCGGCATTTTCCTTCCACGACTCCAAGGAATACCTACGCACACGGGAGTCGTGACTGCATTTCCCGCGACTTTCGGTATTTTCCTACCACGACTCCAAGGAATACCCCCGCACACGGGAGTCGTGACACACTTTCCGCCTGCTTTCGGCATTTTCCTGCCACGACTCCTAAGAATACCTACGCACATGGGAGTCGTGACACACTTTCCGCCTGCTTTCGGTATTTTCCTGCCACGACTCCAAGGAATACCCCCGCACACGGGAGTCGTGACGGCATTTCCCGCGACTTTCGGCATTTTCCTGCCACGACTCCAAAGAATACCGTCGCACACGGGAGTCGTGGCCGCATTTCCCGCGATTTTCGGCAATTTCCTACCACGACTCCAAAGAATACCTACGCACACGGGAGTCGTGACAACGGAGGGAGTGCGGAAGCGGAAGATGTGCAGGAAGCGGAGGGAGTGCGGAAAGCAGAGTGTGCCTCAGGAACAAAAAACCACCCGTATTTTTGTTCCTGAGGCAGGGAAATGACGAAAAACCCCAAAAACACTGCCTCAGAAGCAATGAATTGGGGTATTTTTTGTTTCTGAGGCACAAGCCGCCGAACCGCCGGAAAGAACGCCTGGCCCGCCACCCGGAAAAGGAAACGCCGCCCGGAAAAGGGAACGCCACCCAAGAAAGGAAAGGCCGAAATCAGTCCATAGGATATACCACGCCCCACTCCTTGCGCAGGGCATCCATCTGACGCATTACGTCAAGGGTCTCCTGATGAGGCATAAACGGTGACTCAAGCAGGCCCTTGTCAATGGCATCCTTGCAGGCAAATACCTGATGCTCATAGCCGGTAACCTGCTCCTTTGGCGGGAAGTATTCTGCTACCACCTTGTAGTCGTTGTAAACGGTAACCTTCTCTGGGCAATTTATGTTGTCAACGGTCAGGTAGCCCCTGGTACCGGAAATCATACCCAGTCTTGGGCACAGGCCCAGCGTGCTGGCCTGGATGTTGGCAATGCGGCCGTCACCATAAACCATGCTGATGGCATCGTGCATATCCATGCCGGTAGTACCAAGAACTGCGTTTGAATGCACCTCCTTGATGTTCTCAGAGCCAAAGTACATGCGGGCAAAGTTCAGGCTATAGACGCCAAGGTCAAGCAGGGCACCGCCGCACAGGTCCGGACGCAGGATGCGTTCCTTGAACTCCATGTAGTAGCAGAGGCTGGCATTCAGGAGTCTTGGCTCGCCGATGATGCCGCTGTCAAGAATTTCCTTGATCTTCAGGGACAGAGGCATGTAGCGTGTCCAGATGGCCTCAGTGATGAAGATTCCCTTCTTGTGTGCCAGGTCAAGCAGAGCCTCGGCCTCACGTGCGTTCGCAGTGAAAGCCTTCTCAACAAGGCATGGCTTGCCGGCATCGAGCGCAAGTTTTGTATGCTCAAAATGGTGTGAATGCGGAGTTGCAATATAAATAAGGTCCACTTCCGGATCATCAACCAGTTCCTTGTATGAACCGTAAGCCTTCTTGAAACCATGCTGGGCAGCAAAAGCCTTTGCACGGTCCAGGTCACGTGCTGCAATTGCATACTTCTCATAATCAGGAGAATTGACACCTGTCAGGGTCACTCCCATCTTGTCGGCAATCCAGCCGGCACCAATAATTCCAATCTTCATTGTCTTTCGTTTTTTATCAAGTGCGAATATAGGCAGAAAATTGCTACTTTTGTGGTAATGAAAGTCCTAAAAATAATAATTCCCGCGATTGTTGCCCTTTTAGCGGCCACAGGCATATACGCCAGCGTCAGCCCAACGGCCGATGCTTCCCAGCAGAACCACGTCAGAAATTCCAGACCAGAACACTCTGAAGAGATGCAGGTGCCGATGCCTCCTGAAGTGCCACAATATGTCATCTTTGCAGGCGACACCATAGACCTGACACGTTCTGACCTGCGCGAACGTATGGATCGTGAGCTGATTGCCTTCAATTTCACCCACTCCACATCGGTACTGATGATAAAGCGGGCAAACCGTCTCTTCCCCCAGATTGAGCCAATCCTGAAGGAGTGCGGCCTGCCTGATGACCTGAAGTACCTGATGACCATTGAGAGCAATCTTGACCCTGAGGCCAAATCAACTGCAGGAGCATGCGGACTCTGGCAATTCATGGAATCTACAGGACGTGCCTACGGATTGGAGGTCAACGACAACATTGACGAGCGCTACAACATTGAGAAGGCTACGCGCGCTGCATGCAAGTACCTGCTTGAGGCTTATGAGAAATATGGTGACTGGATGACAGTCGCTGCCAGCTACAATGCCGGTCAGGCAGGCATCAGCCGCAGGCTTGAAAGCCAGCAGGTGGCATCGGGCCTTGACCTGGTTCTGGCCAGTGAGACATCAAGATACATGTTCCGTCTGCTTACCTGCAAGATGTTCATGGAGAACCCCAGGGCATTCGGCTTTCATTTCATGGCACGGGATTTGTATCCATACATAGCGCCAAAGGAGGTTGTCACAGTGACAGAGACAGTGCCGGACCTTGTCAAGTTTGCAAAGGATCACGGAGTGACCTACATGCAGCTGAAGCAGGAAAATCTGTGGCTCAGGGATACCAGTCTGAAGGATGCATCGCACCGCACCTACAAGATTGCAATCCCAGACGTTGAGGCACAGCATTATGACCCGGCCCGCACTAAGGCACATAACCCAGCGTGGATAAAGTAAAAAAGAAATAATATGACTCAGAAAGTACCGGTTCTGCTGCTTACCGGCTATCTTGGAAGCGGCAAGACAACTCTTGTAAACAAGATTCTCACGAACAAGCGCGGCATCAAGTTCGCCGTGATTGTCAACGACATAGGTGAAGTGAACATCGATGCCGACCTGATCCAGAAGGGCGGTGTGGTAGGCAAGAAGGACGAGAGCCTGGTTGCCCTGCAGAACGGCTGCATCTGCTGCACCCTGAAGATGGACCTGGTTGAGCAGCTCTCTGACATAACCCGTCAGCAGAAGTTTGACTACATTGTCATTGAGGCCAGCGGCGTCTGCGAGCCTGCCCCGATTGCCCAAACCATCTGCTCTATCCCGACCATGGACCCACGCTTCAGCAAGGGCGGCACTGCTGACCTTGACTGCATTGTCACCGTGGTCGATGCTGCCAGAATGCAGTCTGAATTCACCTGCGGCGACAACCTGATGAAGAAGGATCTTGACGAGGACGACATTGAGAATCTGCTCATCCAGCAGATTGAGTTCTGCAACATCATTCTGCTGAACAAAGTCTCAGAAGTCACACCATCAGAGCTGACCCGAATCAAACAGATAATCCGTGCCCTGCAGCCAGATGCCAGGATCATTGAATGCGACTACGCAGACATTGACCTTGACTCAATCATCAATACCGGAATGTTTGACTTTGAGAAGGTAGCTACCAGCGCCACCTGGGTCAAGAAGGTAGAGGGCCACTTTGAAGGTGACGAAGACGAGGAGGAGCACCACCATGACCACGAAGAGGAGCATGGGGAGCACCATGACCATGAGGAAGAGCACGACCATGACCATGAGGAGGAACATGAGGACCACCATGACCATGAGGAGGAGCACGACCATGACCATGAGGAGGAGCACGAGGAGCACCACCATCATCACCACGATCATGATGAGGACCACGACTGGGAGCACGACGGAAAGGACCACAGTCACTGCGACCATGAGCACGGTCACTGCTGCCACCATCACCACCACCATCACGACGGTGAGGGCGAGGCTGAGGAGTATGGCATCGGCACATTCGTTTACCAGCGCCGCAAGCCTATGGACCTGGCTCTGTTTGACGATTTCGTAGCTCGCAAATGGCCAAAGAGCATTATCCGCGCAAAGGGTATGTGCTATTTCCGCGACGAGTTTGACACCTGCTACGTCTTTGAGCAGGCCGGAAAGCAGGTATCACTGCGCAATGCCGGTCTCTGGTATGCAACAATGCCAAAGAACGAACTAGAGCAGCTCATGAAGCAGGAGCCTACACTGGTACGCGACTGGGATCCGCAGTATGGCGACCGTATGCAGAAGCTTGTCTTCATTGGCCAGCACCTTGACAAGGCTGCCATCACCAAGGAACTGGACAAGTGCCTGGTTGACTGACCCCACCCCGGCCACCGTAGCTGCGCCGCGACTTCCACAGCTGCTCCTTCTGGCCACCGTAGCATGTGTGACCCCGGCTGTCACAGCTGCGACCCCTGGCTTCCATAGCATGTGTGCCTCAGAAACAAAAAATACCCCAATTCTTTGCTTCTGAGGCAGCGTTTTGGGGTATTTTCGTCATTTTCCTGTCTCAGGAACAAAAAACCAGCCGTTTTTTTGTTCCTGAGACAATATGTCAATCTTCTTTCTTCAGCGCAAGACATCTGACCAGTTGCTTGTCAGTTACAAAAAACTGCCGACCGGATTTCCTGAGGGCATCGCGCTTCAAATCCGCAGAAATTTTGTTTGCAATTGCCTCACGTTCAAATAGTTTTATAGTATAAATACTAGAAAACTCTTTTTTTGAATACCGCGGCAGATATTTCTTGTCAATGAGCTCGCACAACTGCATGTCGGTCATATGTCGACTGTCAACCCTACCTCTTTCATTGTTCTGCAGGGCTTCTGTATCATGACAGACACCACGTTCAATTGCGTCCAAGGTAACAGGATTTCCCTCTTCCTTCTCTGTCTGTTCTGAAATCCACGACGCATCTGATGGGCGATGCATGTGATAATTGAAATTCTTGGGGGTTATGAAAATACTCTCCGTGAAATGTGTATCTATGACATCTTCACGAAAAAGCTGTCCGGTGTTGTCCATCCTGATACCAGGATCTATACATGTAGAGCGCAGAAGATATTGGTACCTACTCTTTTCTGGCATCTGAGGGGCATCGGCAGTTTTTCCTAATTCCCTTTTAAACAACGCGTTAGCAGAAGTATATGGATACTCAAACACCGTTGTTGTAAGTCCATGGTGCAATCCCTGTCTTAGCACATAACTCACGCAAGCCGTAAGATGGCAAGCGCCGTCAATTTCCGATACAAATGCATTTCTCTCTGCCAGCCTGCCATTCCTGTGATACCTGCTGTTGAAATACCGGACATACGCATTCCTCATCTTAAAGAGCAGTTCCTGAGGAGAATCCGTTTGCACGCAGATATGGAAATGATCAGACATGAACCCCTCGGCAATGGCACGGCTTTCCGTTGCAAACACGCCCTCGGCAAAATAGTTGAACGCCCTCACATAATCATTGTGGTCCCGGAACATCACTTCATTGTGCGATGCCAGGCAAATATGCACAATCTTACTCTTTGTATTTTTCATATTTACACACCGTTAACGGACACAAAGATAGTGACACAAACATAACGATGCAAGAGATGTGCCTCAGGAACAAAAAATACCCCAATTCTTTGCTTCTGAGGCAGTGTTTTGGGGTATTTTCGTCATTTTCCTGCCTCAGGAACAAAAAACACCCCGTTTTTTTTGTTCCTGAGACAATACTCCACACCCGCACACCGGGAAAGCACTCAAGGAAGCACGTCGGGGAAGCACCCGCGCACCAGGAAGGTCACGCGCCGCGCACGGGAAGGTCCTCAAGGCCGCGCACTGGGAAGGCACTCAAGGACGCGTAAAGCACTCATGGACGCGCACCAGGAAGGTCACGCACCGCGCACTGGGAAGCACCCGCGCCACACCGGGAAGCACCCGCACCGCGCACGGGAAGGACCTCAAGGCCGCGCACCGGTAAGGTACACCGTTCCTGAGACAGAAGAATCACTTGTGGATGGAGTATCCTTCAACGTGGATGGCGCTGACCGGGGTTGCTGGGCATTTGAACTGGCATAGACCGCAGCCAACACACAGCGCTTCTTCAATCTGCGGGTATTTTCGGAAACGGACATTGCCGTCCTGATCTGTGATTTTATTCAAATAGTCCTCTTTCATCTTAATTGCACTGGCAGGACAAATGTCAGCGCAGATACTGCACTTTTCCTTGCAAATTGATTTTGAAACGACCGCTATACCTATAAGAACGGATTGCTTGTCATCAACAGACAGAGGAGTGATTGCACCTGTTGGGCATACTTCACTGCAGACGATGCATTCAAAATCACAATAAGCATGCGAAAAATCCATTACCGGCTGCATAATTCCATCAGTGCCGTACTGGCTTACAGAGGGACGCAGTACTTTGGTCGGACATTTCTCTATACACAACTGGCATCCTGTGCATTTTTCATTCAGGTTCTGACGGCTCACTGACCCCGGAGGTGTGGCAACAGTACGCACACGTGCGTCGTCTGGAACGCCAGGTAGTTTTGAGACGGTCTCCTTAGCCCATGTTGAAGGTATTGACGCCCCTGCCTTGAACAGCGCCGCCAAAAATCTTCTTCTAGACATATTCTCTTCTTCTGCCATATTTCCATTCTTTGTCTCAGGAACAAAAAAAACGCCATATTTTTGTTCCTGAGGCAGCATTTTAAAACATGCCTCAGAAGCAAAAAACAGACTGGTTTTTTGTTCCTGAGGCAGAAAAATACTCCCGCACCCGGAAAGCACCCGGAAAACTCCGGAAGAAATCCGGAAAAGTTCCGGAAAAGCACCGGAAAAGTTCCGGAAAAGTTCCGGAAAAGCACCCGGAACCCCGGAAGGAATCCGGAAAGCCCCGGAAAAGTCCGGAAAGCACCCGGAAAAGCGCCGGAAAGCACCCGGAACCCCGGAAGCCCCGGGAATTACTTCAGGGCCTTGGCAAGGTCGCGGATCATCATCAGCTGATTAGGGATATTGACGTGCTGTGGGCACTTTGGCAGACAGGCACCGCACTGGGTACACATGTCAGCGGTAGATCCCTTGGTCAGGTCCTTGTTGTAACGGTTCAGGAAAATCTTGCGGCGACGGTTGTACTCCTTGTCGTGCTCACCCTCTGGGTTAGGGATGTTCAGCTCGTCACTTGTAGTATTGAATACCGCAAAGTTACCAGGGATATCCACATTGCTTGGACATGGCATACAGTAGCTGCAGGCGGTACATGGGATGTGCTTGTTTGAGTTGTACAAGTCAGCAAGCTTCAGCATGAAGGCGTCCTCGGCAGGAGTGAACTCCTTGAAGTCGGTGAATGTAGCGACGTTCTCAACCAGCTGCTCCATGTTTGACATACCAGACAGGGTACACAGCACATCAGGATATGAAGCAACCCAGCCAAGTGCCATACCGGCAGGACTTGTATCTGAACGCAGGCTTGCAAGCTGTGCCTTCATGGCATCGCTGACATTTGCAAGCATACCGCCACGGATAGGCTCCATGATGGTTGCAGGAATCTTGCGGTCTGCAAGAGCCTTGTAGAGAGTCTCGGCATCGGTTGTGGTAGAACCGTTCATGGACTTCCAGTCAAGGTAGTTCATCTGAATCTGAACAAACTCCCAAGCATAGTCACCGCAGTCAAGGATCTTCATGAAATTGGCGTTGTCACCGTGATATGAGAAACCAAGATGACGGATCTTGCCGGCCTTCTTCTGCTCAATAAGGTACTCAAGAACACCGTTGTTGATGAAACGTCTTACGTACTGGTCATAGCTGCCCAGGTTGTGCAGAAGCAAATAGTCAACATAGTCTGTCTGAAGGTTGGCAAGTGAAGTCTCAAACATCTTCTGGGCCTCTTCAAGTGAAGGGTTCTGACCAAAAAGGTTTGAGAGCTTTGTTGCAATGAAATATGAACTGCGTTCGTGACGGCTCAGGGCGATGCCCGATGCAACCTCAGAACCAGCGTATGCAGGTGCTGTGTCAAAGTAGTTGATTCCATGCTTGAGCGCGTAGTCAACCATTGCATTGGTAGCCTCCTGGTCAATCTGACGGTTTTTCTGTGGAAGACGCATCATACCAAGACCAAGCAGACTCACTGTATCTCCCAGTGTCTCCCATGTTCTTGTGGTAACTTTAGTACCCTCAGCAGCTGGTCCCTTTGGAACTGCAACTGCAGCATTCTTACTCTTTGGCTGGCATGACTCAAGAAGTGTGCCTGCTACGGCAACACCTGCTCCCGCAGCTACCATTGTCTTAATGGCTTGGCGGCGTGAAATGTTTTTGCTCATATATTATCTCTGAGAGTTTGTGATTTCGCGATGCAAAAATAGGCAAGAAAGATGAATAATTCGTTTAAATAAATTACTTTTGCTCTTGGATATGGCCATTTTACGCAAAATACTGACTTTTACGCTCATGCTTGGCATCGGCATTCACTCGTACGGGCAGAACAACCCATACGGGATAAATGACGAATGCTACCGTCTGTACCTGAACTCAAACCAGCATCGGGACAGCAGGATTGGAATCATCTACGCTGACAGCATGATAGAGCTTGGCAGGCAGATTGGAGACAACAAGGCAGTATGTGTAGGCCATAGCGCCCTTCTGAACTGCAAGTTAAGCAGCGGTACCATCCAGGAGATATCAGAAGAGGCGGCAACGGTGCGCAGAATTGCAGAAGAGACCGGTTACACCCAATATCTGTACTTTGCATATACACAAGAGATTGTTGCCTTGCTTGAGCATGGTTTCAGGAACAAGGCCCTGGCTCTTGCAGAAGAGAGTTACAAGACAGCCCAGAATACCAGCAACCATTATGGCATCTTTTCAAGCTACAAGACAATAGCAAACATTCACGATGCCCGTGGTGACGTGGAAGACTCCCGCAAGTACTCAAGAATGGCCATAGACTATTTCTGGGCACACAAGGACCTTGCAGAGTCCCAGTCAATCAGCTCAACCTTTACTGGCCTTGCTGAGACTTATCTGACAGAGAAATCGGACTCCTGCAGGATTTATCTGGCATCGGCCATTGAGAACGCCAAGAGTCAGGAGGATTCAATCAAGGCCTATGCAACGCTTGCAAGACGATGCGCCATTGAGAAGGATCTTGACGGATTCAACAGATACTACTCCATCCTTGACAGATACAAGTATCTTGAAAGGAACCTGATACCCGCAAAGGTTCTGATCATCTACAGCCAGCTGTTTTCAGGCAATCTGGATGAAGCAGAACGTATAGCAAACACCATTCCGGACGGAGAGGACAGGTACAGGTCACTGCTCAGGGTAGCCATGGAGCGTCAGGACCTGAACAGATGCCTTGCATATACCGACAGCATTCAGGACCTGCTCCTGAGCAACAAGCACAGAGAGGCAGAGAACGAGCTGGCCGAGTACACTGCAAAGTACAACAATGACCGCATCCGCCTGATGGAGCAGCAGAAGAGGAGCCATCTGATTGCCGTGATTGCATTCCTGTTCCTGTTCATCATAATCGGAGCCTGCGGCGCCACATACTTCTTTGTGAACGAAAGAAGAAAGCATGAAAAGCGCGTTGCCCAGCTTAAGGACGTCTTTGTCCAGAACATGAGCCACGACATACGTACCCCGCTCAACTCCGTAATGGGCTTTGCACAGTTACTGTCGATGCCTGGTGAACAGTGGTCAGAAGAGGAGAGGAATGAATTCGGCAGCATAATCATGTCAAACGGCAAGATTCTGACCATGCTGATCGATGACATCCTGAACATGTCAGACGTTGAGACCGGAAACTACAACATAAACATACAGCCGGAAAATATTTCTGAGGTGTGCAAGACGGTCCTGAAAACTGTCCAGTACCGTGTTCCGGTCGGTGTCAGCCTGAATTATGAGAATGAGCTTCCTGAGGACTACACACTTAATACGGACAATGGACGTCTGCAGCAGATTCTCATAAACTTCCTTACGAACGCATGCAAGCACACGGACAAGGGAAGCATTACCCTGAGCTGTTCCCTGACAGAGAATCCGGGATTCCTATCATTCATTGTGACCGATACCGGTTCAGGCGTCCCTGCCGGTCAGGAGAAGGCAATCTTTGAAAGATTCACAAAACTGAATGCAATGAAGCCGGGTACCGGACTGGGACTGAGCATCTGCAAGACCCTGTCAGAGAAGATGCACGGCCGTGTTTATCTGGACACGAAATACACCGGTGGCGCACGTTTTGTATTTGCCCACAGTCTGCTGCTTGATTGCACTCCACTCTTCCTGCCGGATCTGAAAAGGAAGTAACCAGGGGGCCCAATCAGGAAATTTCTATTAAATAAGGTGTTTTTGGAATCAACATTCTTGGACTTGATGATAATGAATTTTATCTTTGCATAAAATTCGTTAGAAATGGGATTCAAGGAAACAAAGTATATTCTTGAGAACGTCAAGACCGGTCGTCAGTTCAATGACGGCGAGTGGACACTGGCTGATCCGGAAGGAGATTCACCAGCCCTGATCAGGGCGGTCTATGAAGAGAAGAAATTCAAGCCAACCAACCAGCGTGGACTGTACAGATACTCAAACTGGATGCCTATCAAGCGCACCCTGCGTAACTCACATGCACCTGTAACATACAAGAGCAGGAAACTGGCAGAAAAGCTGGGTCTTGAAAACCTTTACATTACTTTTTCCGGCTGGTGCCCAAAGATAGGTGCCCGCATGGAGACATGTGCATTCAAGGAGACAGAGGCTTACACCATCTGCGCCCGCATGTCAAAGGACAACAAGAGGATTCTGGTAGTACAGTCTGCAGGCAACACGGCCCGCGCATTTGCAAAGGTCTGCTCTGACAACAGGATTCCAATTGTAATCTGCATTCCAGAAGACAACAAGCGTGACATGTGGTTCACCAAGAAGCTGAACCCATGCGTCAAGATAATTGCCGCCCCTAAGGGCTGCGACTACTACGATGCCATTGCCCTGGGTGAAAAGCTCTGTCAGGATCCAAAGTACATGGCCGAGGGTGGTGCAAAGAACGTTGCCCGCCGTGACGGTATGGGTACCACAGTGCTCAGTGCAGTAGAGAAGATAGGACGCATTCCTGACGCATATTTCCAGGCTGTAGGTTCCGGTACAGGTGCCATCGCAGCATGGGAGAATGCTGAGCGTCTTGCCGCAGACGGACGTTTTGGAAAGAACAACATGAGAATCTACGCATCGCAGAATGCTCCTTTCACCATCATGTATGACTCATGGAAGGCTGATTCAAGAGAACTGCTTCCACTTGACCCTAATGAAGGTCGCCGTCAGGCTGAGGTAATCATGGCAAAGGTTCTTTCAAACAGAAAGCCGCCATACAGCATCGCCGGTGGTCTGTACGATGTTCTGAAGGCATCGAACGGTGACATGTTCAAGGTAAGCAATGATGACATCATATACTGGATGCTTGAGTTCTTTGATCTTGAGGGCTATGACCTGTTCCCTGCAGCAGCATGTGCCGTTGCCAGTCTTGCCCAGGCAGTTGAGAACGGTCAGGTCAAGAAGGATGAGGTAATCATGCTGAACCTGACAGGCGGCGGTATGCTCAAGGCTATGAGGAAAGGATATATCCGACATGAACCAGACCTGGTTCTCAGTCCGGAACTTCCTGCAGAAGAGATCATTGCAAAGGTAAATGCTCTCTTTGTAGAGGAGAAGAAGCCTATCCTGAACCTGCGCAGACGCAAAGCTTAAAGACTCATCCGGCTCTCTGAGAAAGGGCCGGAATGAATATTTGAAGAAATACACTAAGTACAATGAAAAAATACCTTTTAGCCGTAGCTGCCACAGCTGCGGCTTTATCCGTTAAAGCAGACGTAGTTTCTGTAGAGAAGTTCATGCACGCCGGACCTTTCAGCGTGCAGGCTCCAATGATGATTGATTCAACCGATATCAACTCAAAGAAACTTGATATCAAGTCCAGCATCCTTGACTCCAAGTTCAACCTGGGGGCAATCAACAACGGCCAGGAGTGGTCAGGAGAGCAGCTCCCCGGCATCAAGGACGATGCAGACTACGCAGTGAACCTGATTGGTTTCAGCATACAGAACCGTTCATACATGAAGGGTAACCTGAAGCTTGAGAAGGCCCCAAAGAGCTACCAGATATTCGTGGATGGCAAGAAAGGTCATGCAGGCAGCCAGTCGTTTGAGCCGGGTGACCATCAGGTGATAATCAAGTATGTGTCTGAAAAGGATGCCACCGACAGCTTGAAGGTCAGCTTCACCCCAGAGGACGATGCCCAGGTCAAGATCTCTTCTGTATTGGCAGAAGACGGCGTATATACGGCCGAGAAGATGATGGAAAGCCACACTTGCGCAGGCGTATCACTGAGTCCTGACGGCAAATACATGCTTGTTACAACAGCCCAGCGTGCCCCACAGCAGAGCAAGTACTGGTACCAGATGATTGAGCGCAGCACCGGACGCATCGTACTCAAGGACAAGAGCGTAAGCTGGATGCCAAAGAGCAACCGCTACTACTATACCGTACGTGACAATGTAAGCAGCAAGGTTATGATTGCAGACCCAGCCACCGGCATTGAGGAGGTATTTGCAGAGAACCTGCCTGAGGGACGCTGGACCATGTCACCTGATGAGAAGCACCTCTTCTACTCTATCCGTCAGGAGGGCCCAAAGGAGCTGAACCGCGACGTTTATGAGGTTCTGGCCCCAGATGACCGTCAGCCGGGCTATCGCGACCGCAGCGTTCAGGCAATCTACGACGTAGAGACAGGAATCATGACCCCGCTGACCTTTGGAAACAGGAACTGCTACATTGCTGACGTCAGCAATGACGGACGCTACGCATTGATCCAGGTCAGCGAGGAGCGTCTGACACAGCGCCCTACCACACTCTCTTCCTACTATCGCCTGGACCTTCAGACAATGAAAGTTGACACCCTGATTGAGCGCGACGGATTCGTTCACGGCGGTACATTCTCACCAGACGGCAACAAGGTGCTGATTGGCGGTTCGCCAGAGGCGTTCAACCGCATCGGCTGCACGCTTCCAGAAAGCGTAATTCCATCAATGTATGACTATCAGGCCTACATCCTGAACATTCCTTCTGAGGGCAAAATCAGCCCTGAAACTTGCGTCGTTGACCCTATCACCAAAGACTTTGATCCGTCTGTCAACGACATGGTCTGGAACGTCTATGACAACATGATCTACTTCTCATGTGAGAATCAGGATTCTGTCAGCCTGTACCGCATGAATCCTAAGGACGGCAAAATTCTGCGTATGGACCTGCCTGAAGAGAACATCAAGGGCTTTGACATTGCATCGAACGCCCCAGTGATTGCATTCTACGGACAGAGCGCCATGAACAGTGACCGAATCTACACCGCACAACTTGACAAGGCCAAGGCCGCAAAGAAGGGCGGCACACTGGCGCTGAATAACCTGACGCTGGTCGATGACATGAGCGCACGCACCCTGCAGAACATTGCAGTTGCCGAGTGCTCGTCATGGAGCTTCCGCAACAGCAATGGCGACGACGTTCTGTGCCGCTACTATCTGCCTGTAGGATTTGATGGGGACGCAGATACAAAGTACCCTATGATCACCTATTATTACGGCGGATGCTCCCCTACCGGCCGCTCGTTCGAGAGTAGCTATCCATGGCAGATCTGGGCATCGCTGGGATATGTAGTGCTTGTCGTACAGCCAAGCGGTGCTGCCGGATTTGGTCAGGAGTGGGCAAGCCGTCACGTCAACACTGCCGGCAAGGATCCTGCCCGCGACATCATTGAGGCAGTCAAGACCTTCTGCTCAGAGCACTCATACGTGAACCCGGCAAAAGTTGGATGCTGCGGTGCATCATACGGCGGTTTCATGACACAGTATCTGCAGACCGTCACCGACATCTTTGCCTGCGCCATCAGCCATGCCGGTATCAGTGACCACACCACATACTGGGGTTACGGCAACTGGGGCTACAGCTACAGTGAGGTTTCAATGGCTAACAGCTACCCATGGTCAGAAACCGATCTCTACGTGAAGAACAGTCCAATCTACAACGTTGACAAGATTCACACCCCAATCCTGTTCCTGCACGGAACTGTTGATGACAACGTTCCTATCAACAACTCTATCCAGATGTTCACCGCCCTGAAGCTGCTTGGCCGTGAGACCTCGATGGTACTTGTTGAGGGTGAGAACCACGGTGTTGCAGAGTACAACAAGCGCATGGCATGGCTCAAGACCAGCCTTGCCTGGTTTGCCAAGTATCTGCAGGATGACCCAACCTGGTGGAACGCCCTCTACCCGGAAAAGAACCTCTGATCGGACGCACAGCTCTGGGGCGCTTTCCCTGGGCGTTTCAGGGGCGTTCCCAGTGCGTTCTCGGTGCGCTTTGTATTCTCCGTCCTCAAAACCGCCAAGTTTTGAGGACGTTTTTCCGCGACTCTTGGCATTTAAGCGCAAATGTGCTTGGTTTTGAGGACAAGTCTGCCCTTGAAGCAGAGAACGAGCGCAAAACAGCGCCCAAATGAGGACAAATACCAGCAAAGTGGACGCTACGAGCGCAAAACAACGCCCAGATGAGGACAAATGCCATTAGAGCAGACGCTACGAGCACAAAACAGCCGCCAGATGAGGAGGAACGCCATCAGAGCGGACGCCAAGAGCGCAAAACACCCCGTATTTGAGGACAGAAATTTGCATGGTGAGCAGAGACTTTATTTGCGCTTCAATGGCATCGGAAATAACTCATTCAAGACAGAACGGTCTATTCCAAGCACCCTGTTAAGCTGGGCATTTGTGGCATGGAAATCATCGTGCATCCTCCTGGCAAGCTTAATTTTGTCCTCATTGGACAGCCGGTTCGGGGAGCTCACCCCGAAATCTGTTTTACAGACAGAACAAGCCGCATAGAAAAACTCATCATAGGAGACAATTGCCGAATCATTGTCACGTTTTGCAATCCTGCTATACGACTCGTAGTCATTGAACAAAGCCAGAAAATAAGACATTGCGTTGCGGAAATACATCTGTCCCTCATCAATACTACAGAAGGACAAGGGTGAAATCATTCCATTCATGATACTGAAATATGCAGGCAAATCAACCTGTCTAGAATGGAGTAGTTCCCTTTTTTCACGCAGCGTCAAGGAACAATAGTTCTCCTGAGGAAAGAGATAAATCAGTTCATTGAAATAAATAAATCCCGTACCCCACAAGTATGAGAACGGGGAACGCTCCGGGTCAGGGATGATGCAATTCCTATGCACATATGCTATCTCAGTTCTCAACATTCTCACATCATTTATTGGTATAACATTGGGTATCATCAAATTAAATGGCGCTTCAATTCCCTTTGCCTTTGTCATTCTGGCCAGCTTTGATCTATAAGTTTCAAACAGTCTGACACACTCCTGTTCCTGACCGGCAAGAATCAGATACACATGGTTATTCATCAACTCAAATGCAATTATTCTTACACTGCAGGACGATGCTGCAACTGCCAATCGGGTTACTCCTTGCTTGAAATCAGAGTCATCAAGGAAAATAGACATAAAGTTTTCCGGTGAGCAGATATGAAAATACGGTCCGTTCTCCTTGAATCTCTTCTCACATTCACGTTCAAACTCATAAAAAGATCTGCCAGAGTCTGAATTCCCATACTTATGTACATAAGAATGCCTGAATAGATATGGCAACTCGTCTGGATTCATCACTTGGTCGCTTAAAATTTCATTCATAGTTTTGTCTCATTATTGATTATCGATGCAATAATCAGACAAATGATCAAGATTACCAAATGTTCATGTTGAAAGATTCGTGTTGCAAAGTCTGCAACATTTGCAAAAATGTTGTAGCGCATCGTTGCTCAAATGGTATTTATCCTCAGAACCGCCAGGTTTTGAGGATGGATTCCCGCGAATCATAGTATTTAAGCGCAAATGTGCTTGGTCTTGAGGACAGATACCATCAGAGCAGACGCTACGAGCGCAAAACAGCGCCCAAATGAGGACAAATACCAGCAGAGCGGACGCTACGAGCGCAAAACAGCCGCCAGATGAGGACAAATACCAGCAAAGCGGACGCAACGAGCACAAAACAGCGCCCAGATGAGGACAAATACCAGCAGAGCGGACGCTACGAGCGCAAAACAGCGCCCAGATGAGGACAGGGCGGGGTCAGGAGTCGGAGTCATCAACGCTGCCGTCCCAGAGGTACTTGCGGGTGAGTGTCACGCAGACACCTGAGAGCAAAAGGAGCGAAACAAGGTTTGGAACGGCCATGAGGGCGTTCATGATGTCGGCAAGGTTCCAGACCAAAGCCAGGTTAGCAACAGCGCCACAGAAAATCAATACCACCCAGACAATGCGGAAGAGGAGCTTGACCCAGCGCTTCTGGCAAAGGTACTCCATGGCTTTCTCACTGTAGTAGCTCCATCCGATGATGGTGCTGAAGGCAAAGGTAATGATACCTACAGTCAGGAGCGGACGGCCGATGTATGGTATGGTGCTGAAGGCCTTGCTTGTCAGAGTGCCGCCATCGCTGGCACTGATCTCAGGATTTGCAATGATGCTGCTGACCAGAACAAGTCCGGTAAGAGCACAGATGACAACGGTGTCCCAGAAGGTTCCGGTAGAGGAAACCAGGGCCTGACGGACTGGGTTGCGGGTCTTTGCTGCTGCGGCAACAATTGGGGCCGAGCCAAGACCGGATTCGTTTGAGAAGAGTCCGCGGGCAATACCATAGCGGCATGCCATCATGACGGTTGTGCCGGCAAAACCTCCGCCTGCGGCTTTGGCTGTGAAGGCAGAGTTGCATATCAGCCTGATGGCATCGGGCAATACCGAATGGTTCAGGAAGAGAATGTAGATGCAACCAAGGGTGTAAAGAAGCGCCATGACAGGCACCAGAGCAGAGCAGACACGGGCAATTCCCTTCACGCCGAACACAATCACAAGCGCCACAAGAAGCGCCATGACAATACCGGTAATCCACGCTGGTACTCCAAAGGAGTCAAGCATCAGGGTTGAGATGGCATTTGACTGCACGGTATTACCGATTCCGAACGATGCCAGAACGGTAAACACGCAGAACAGAACGCCCAGCCACTTCATGCCGAGTCCCTTTTCAAGGGCATACATAGGTCCGCCAATCATCTGGCCGGAAGGCTGAACCTGACGGAATTTGACCGCAAGAAGGCCCTCTGCATACTTGGTGGACATACCAAGCACACCGGTAAGCCAGCACCACAGAACGGCACCCGGACCGCCAAGAGCGACAGCCGTGGCAACACCTATTATATTGCCGGTTCCTATGGTGGCAGCAAGCGATGTGGCAAGGGCCCCAAACTGACTTACGTCACCTTTGGAGCCCTTATCAGGGGTCACAGAAAGCTTGATTGCCTTACCCACATAACGTTGCGGGAAACGCAGCCTGATGGTCAGGAAGATGTGTGTTCCGAACAACAGGATAATCATGGGCCAGCCCCAGAGAAAGGAGCTGATGGCTTCTACTGTCTGTGAAATCATATTCTATCAGTCAACCTTAGGGAGCTGAGCAAAGTAAGCCTCAAGTTCAGCATCGGTTGGAAGACCGTCTGACATTGTTCCGTCGTTGTACTTACCATAAGCAACCAGGTCAAAGTAACCAGTACCTGACAGGTTGAAGACGATGGTCTTAGCCTCGCCGGTCTCCTTGCACTTGAGAGCCTCATCGATGGCAATCTTGATTGCGTGGCTACTCTCAGGAGCTGGCAGGATACCCTCAGCGCGTGCAAAGGTAGTAGCAGCCTTGAACACTTCAGTCTGCTCAACTGCGCGGCACTCAAAGACGCCGTCATGATAAAGCTGTGACAGGATGGTTGACATACCGTGGAAACGCAGACCACCGGCATGGTTGGCAGATGGGATGAACTGGCTACCAAGTGTGTACATCTTTGCCAGAGGGCAGATACGGCCTGTGTCGCAGAAATCGTATGCGAACTTACCCTTTGTGAACGATGGGCACGATGCAGGCTCAGCTGCAATGATCTTGTAGTCAGCCTCACCACGGAGCATCTCACCTATGAATGGAGTAGCAAAACCACCCAGGTTTGAACCGCCACCGGTGCAACCGATCAGGATATCCGGCTTGATGTTGAACTTCTTCATAGCCTTCTGAGCCTCAAGACCGATGATGGTCTGATGCAGCAGAACCTGGTTCAGTACTGAGCCCAGCTCATAACGGTAACCCTCCTGGGTAACGGCAGCCTCAACAGCCTCAGAGATAGCGCAACCAAGTGAACCGGTTGTTCCAGGATGCTCAGCCAGAATCCTGCGGCCAACCTCAGTTGTTTCGCTTGGTGAAGGAGTGACAGTTGCACCGTATGTACGCATTACCTCACGGCGGAATGGCTTCTGCTCATAAGAACACTTTACCATGT
>JAKSIY010000040.1 GCA_024398535.1 Bacteroidaceae bacterium | reverse complement strand
TGCTATGGTCTTCGCGGAGGTTGGGCCATCCCGGGTTGTGAACCTTAAGATCCAGCTGGCGGACCATCTCCCTAATGATTGCAAGCTGCTGGAAATCCTTCTCACCTAAGTAGGCACGGTCTGGTTCTACAGCATAGAAAAGCTTGCTCACGATCTGTGCAACACCGTTGAAATGACCTGGACGCTGAGGACCCTCCATGACCTTATCAAGAGGCGTAAAGTCAAACTGGCGGGTATCTGGCTCCGGATACATCTCCTCTACTGACGGAGCAAAGATATACTGGGCACCCTCCTTCTGAAGAAGTGCGCAATCTGCATCCAGAGTGCGTGGATAATTCTTCAGGTCATTCTTGTCATTGAACTGGGTAGGATTCACAAAATCAGACACAACGGTGACGTCATTCTCACCTACACTTCTTCTTACAAGCGATGCATGTCCCTCATGCAAAGCTCCCATAGTAGGGACAAGGCCTATGGTCTTTCCCTGACTTCTGGCCTGAGAAAGAACCTCCTTCAGGTCAGCAATCCTGTTGATAATCTTCATTTTGCAGTCAAAAACGGCCGATTTTTTGACCGGCCATTTGAAAAATCGTGCAAAATAAGCGATTATTTTTTATATCTTTGCATTTGAAATGCGAATTTCACTTGATTTACCCACACTTTAAGTAGCACGTACTATATGGAAAAGAAGAAAATCCTGTATATCTCAAATGAGATCAAACCTTTCGTAGGAGAATCAGAGATGTCCTCATCATGTAGGACCATGCTTCTGAACATGCAGGATGCCGGCCATGAACTGCGTGCGTTCATGCCAAAGTGGGGTCCTATCAACGAGCGCAGGAATCAGCTCCATGAGGTCATAAGACTCTCTGGAATGAACATAATAATTGACGATACAGACCATCCGTTGATAATCAAGGTGGCCTCAATGCCTTCTGCAAGGCTTCAGGTCTATTTCATTGACAACGACGACTACTTCCAGAACAGACTCATAGAGGCTGACAAGAACGGCGTAGAGTACCAGGACAATGACGAGCGTACAATTTTCTTTGCACGCGGTGTACTTGAGACCGTCAAGAAACTGCGCTGGAATCCAGACATCATCCACTGTCACGGCTGGCTTGCATCGCTGATACCAACCTACATAAAGACCGCCTACAAGGAGGAACCTGCATTCCGCGATTCAAAGGTAGTCATGTCTGTCTATGGCAATGAGCTGAAAGAGCCGTTCCGCGACTCATATCAGGAGTTCATCATTACCAAGGACATGCAGCCAGGCGACGCTGGTCAGTTTGCATCGCCGTTCACATTCAGCGAAGTGATGAAGAAGGCCATTGACTTCTCTGACGGAGTGGTCATCAGTCCTGACGAATCAGTAAAGGAGCTGAAGGAATACGCCCTGGGAGCAGGCAAGACTCTCATTGACGGCGATGAGGCTAAAAATTCAGAGAGCATAGAGAAGTTCTACACCTCTCTTTTCTAAGGATATTTCATACCTAGACTATGAATCTCAAATCAATTCTGTGCAGTTTATCTGCTGCCATGCTGCTTCTGGTATCATGTGATTCAGACACCGCTTCACTTGGCGGCAGCCTGACACCATCAGAGGACAGTGTTGCCGTACGTGCAGGACTCTCTTATGCACCGACACGCTCAATAGATTACCACGACTCGCTGCTTGCAAGAACAAGCGTCTGCTATCTGGGACGATTCACAGACCCTGCAACAAACACAGTCGTACAGGCTGGCTACCTTACTCAGGTGAACTGCATTGAGGATTTCCTGCTGCCGGATTCCGTTTACGGCCTGGACAAGTTCCACTTCCCGGAATGGGTTGACAGGAAGACAAAGGGAGAGGCTCCGTTCAGCGCCAACCTCTCAATTTACTACAAGCAGCTGTTCGGTGACTCTACGAACGTACTGAACCTAGAGGTCTATGCTCTTGACAAGGCAATAGACGTCGAGAAGAAATACTATGCCGATGTTGACCCTGTGGAGTTCTACGACGAGACTGCCAAGCCTCTGGCCAACGTCATGATCTGTCCTACAGATTTCTCAGAGAGCGACTCAATCAGGCAACTCAAGAACTACTACAAGAGAATTAGTGTCAACCTTCCGGAATCTTTTGCAAGAGAAATTCTTGAAAAATACTATTCGGAAAACGGAAAGGAATACTTCAAGGATGTCACCTCATTCATGAAGAACGTCTGCAAGGGCTTTTATATAAGGTGTACCCGTGGTGACGGCACAATCATCTACGCAGAGCGTACAGACCTTGACCTACACTTCAAGTATCTGGAAAAGAGCGCCAGCGGAAAGGCCGATTCACTTCTCTCTGTAGTGACAAACTTCTCAGGCAACAGTGAGGTGATGCAGTTCAGCCACTTTGAGAACACCGGTCTGGCAGCCCTCAAGGCAGAATCAAACTGCACATATCTCAGAACCCCTTACGGTCTGCTCACAGAAGCAACACTGCCAATAGACAAGATGACTGAGGACGGCAGCACACTGAACAGCGCCAGCATAAGCTTCACAAGAATCAACAATGATTCACAGCATCCTTACATGTTCACTACTCCAAAGTACATTCTCATGCTCAGGAAGTCTGAAGCAGTGAAGTTCTTTGAAGGAGCATCAAAGGCAGACAACAAGACCTCATACGCAGCGTCATACTCAAGCACCTACAACCAGTACACCTTCAACAACATTGCAAGGCTCATAGAGATAAGTCTTGATGAGCGCACTGAGTGGCTTGAGAAGAAAGGCTTGAAGGACGATGCAGCCGGACACGCTGCCTACGCAGCAGCATTCCCAGACTGGGACAAGGTCATCCTGGTTCCGGCAACATCAGTCAAGGATGCCAACAATTCCGTAATCGGTTACAGCCTGGACCTTGGCATGAAGAGCACAAGACTGGTAGGTGGTCCTGACGGAGAGAGTATCACAATCAAGACAATACATTCATCATTCTGATTTTACGGAAATCAGGAAACGATAAAGAGAAAAGCCGCAAACCTTACGATTTGCGGCTTTTCTCTTTATTTACAGTAATCACTTACTTTCCTTCTTGGCGGCAGCCTTCTTTGGCTTTGCCTCCTTTGGAGCCTTTGGGGCCTTTGGAGTTGCAGAAGCCTTCATACGCTGGATCTGCTTCTCAAGAGCCTGAATCTTCTTGTCCTGGTTCTGGATAGTGGTCTGGAAGGCATTGAGCTCCTCAATATCCATACCGGCAGGCAGAGAACGATGCACGCGGTTCATGAAATCACCCAGAATGTTCATGTAGTTGGTAAAGGCATCGTATGGAGACTCATAGATACCACGGTTCATGCCAACGCTGTTGTTCTTTGTAGTCATAAAACGGAAGTTGTTGCTGGCCTGCAGATAATCCCAGTCCTGCTTTACATGACGGTCCGGAGTTACGCGGATAAGGTCACATACAGAATAGAGCTTGTCAAAAGCCTCACGCTGCATGACATTTCCCTGCCAGCAGCTGATATCACGCTCCTCATCAACCCATGACATTGGATAAGGCACCTCAAGCGGAGCAACTGACTCATGTGAGTCAATGATTTCTGAAGGAGTTGAGAAGGTCACGCCTCTCTGCTTAGCGCATGAAGGCAGCGCCTTGAGGAAGTCAAGGATATGCGAATCAAGTGGCTGATAGATGCCCAGAGCGCACAGTTCCATGAAAATATTCACAATCTGATCCTGCTCAGGCAGGGTTGCAATCCAATCCATGTAGGTATCTGCCATCAGAGGATATGACTCCCATGATGTATCAGAGAACCTGAGGCTGATATCATCAGACAGCTTGTAGTCACGGAGCAGAATCTTCAGATCAGGATTCAGACAGCAGTGATACAGGTAGTGAGGACTCTTCCAGCCCATGATGTGCTTGGCACCCTCAGTAAGAACGCCCTTGAAGCCCATGTCAGCAACCTTGGCACCAATCTCATCATCATAGATAAGGCTTGAGTTGCGGAACACCTTAGGACGCTGGCCAAAGAGCTCCTGTATCTTGTCACACATGCGCATTGTCTCATCACGGAAGTTCTCTGCTGCGTTTTCAGAGAGCGATGCCAGACCATGTGAGTATGGCTCAGCCAGGAACTCGCAGCAACCGGTATCTGCCAGTTTCTTGAGAAGCTCTACAACTGCAGGTGCATACTGCTCAAGCTGCTCAAGTCCTACGCCCGAGATAGAGAACGCAACCTTGAACTGACCTGCACTCTCGTTGACCATGTCAAGAAGTGTTGTCAGGGCAGGAATGTATGAGTTGTTTGCAATATTTGAAATGCTGGTCTCATTGGCATAGTCATCATAGTAGTAATGATCGGTACCAATGTCAAAGAAGCGATACCTCTTGAGATGCACAATCTGGTGAATCTCAAAGTAAAGACAAATGGTTTTCATATATTCTTGTTTTTTCTTTCATTCATTCTAATCACCAACCAAGAACCTGCTTGTAGCGGTTCAGGATTCTCTCTCCTACCTTATCCCAGGTAATGGCATCGACCTCTTTCTTTCCCTCAACCTTCAGATACTCATAGAGTGAAGGATTGGTGCAGATTGAGTAGATGGCATCGGCCATGGCATTGATGTCCCAGTAGTCCGTCTTGATACACTTGTCCAGGATCTCAGCACAGCCTGACTGCTTTGAGATGATGGTAGGAACCTCACACTGCATAGCCTCAAGCGGAGAGATACCGAACGGCTCAGACACGGACGGCATGATGTAAACGTCACTGGCCTTGAGACACTCATACACCTGACGGCCCTTCATGAAGCCCGGGAAGTGAAAACGGTCAGCAATGCCGCGCTCTGCAGCAAGACGGATCATTGCATTCATCATGTCACCGCTACCGGCCATGCAGAAGCGGATATTGCGGGTACGTCTCAGAACCAGTGCAGCAGCCTCGACGAAATACTCCGGACCCTTCTGCATAGTGATACGGCCCAGGAAGGTTACAACCTTCTCATCGGGCTTCTTCTGTGGGACAATGTCAGCAATCTCCTGTGGCAGAGGTTCAACTGCGTTGTGCATGGTAGAAACCTTGCGCGGATCCTGATGATATTTGTTGATAACGGTCTGACGTGTCAGCTCACTCACACACATGATGTGGTCTGCATAATCCATACCGTTCTTCTCAATTGCATAGACAACCGGATTCACATTACCACGGCTACGGTCAAAGTCTGTAGCATGAACGTGAATTACCAGAGGCTTTCCACTGACCTGCTTGGCGTGGATGCCTGCAGGATATGTCAGCCAGTCATGTGAATGGATAATGTCAAACTTTCTGGTGCGGGCAACTACGCCAGCCACGATAGAATAGTTGTTGATCTCTTCCTGCAGGTTGTCAGGATAGCGTCCTGAAAAGCCGATGCAGCCCAGATCATCAGTATTCATATAACGGAAGTCTGCATATATATGATTGCGGAAATCATAGTAATCCTGTGGATCCATCCATGGATGACGCTGCTTAATGTAGCCGGCATCGGCATCCTTGTAAACGACAGGAACTGTATTCATACCCACAATCTTCATGAAGCTCTGGTCCTCATCACCCCAGGGTTTTGGAAGACAGAACGTGATATTCATATCCGGCTGCTTGGCAAGTCCTCTTGTAAGACCATAGCTGGCCGTTCCAAGTCCGCCAAGGATATGAGGTGGGAACTCCCATCCGAACATCAGTACATCCATATACTATTATTCTAAGTCATTAATCATTTTAGTAGCTCTCAGAATCTCAGCCACATTCATGGCAAACGATACAGCACCGCGTCCCTTGAAAGGAGGGTTACCGTCAAACAGCTCAGGAAGTGAGCCGATGCAGTGAGAGAACATCTCATCCTCATAGCCTATCATCTGTCTTTCAACGAATGAAAGGCCACTCCTCTTGTAGATCTTCAGGTAAGCCTCAAAATAGAAGCCTGAAAGCCAAGGCCATGCTGTACCCTGATGGTAGGCAAGGTCTCTTTCACGCTGCGGGCCTACATAGTTCGGATTGTATCCAAAGCTCTTAGGACTGAGTGAACGGACACCCTTAGGGGTAAGAAGCTCCTTTGTGACATAGTCAACGATGCTCTTCTTCTGACCCAGGTCAAGTGGAGAGAACTCAAACGCAGCTGCAAAGACCATGTTTGGACGTACGCTCCAGTCCGGCTGGTCTCCGTCAACATAGTCGAACAGATAGCCGTATTCGTTCACGAACACATCCTTGAATGACTGTCCTGACTTGAATGCCAGGGCGCTCAGACGGTCCGCGTTGCTCTTGTTTCCGAACTCACGCTGCAAGCCGGCCACGAACATCAGGGCATTGTACCAGAGAGCATTAATCTCAACCACGTATCCTGTTCTTGGAACTACTGGACGGCCCATGCATGTTGAATTCATCCAGGTTTCAGCCTTGTCCTTTCCGTTGATGTGCATCAGACCATTCTCATGCAGGAAGCAGTTCTGGTGGCGGTTCAGACGGAGGAACTCCATGATGTCAGAGACAAGCTTGCCATACAGATCCCAGGCCTTCTGCCTTGAAACCGATGCAGCATACTGCTGGATTGCCCAGACTGCCCACAGCAGGACATCAGGATGTTCAATCTCATATATCTGGCACTTGCTTTCACGTCCTTTCAGGAAGTCATAGATTGCCTCCTTGGCTGTACCCATGGCAGATTCAAACTCCTGTGGCTCATTGATTGCAAGAGTCAGGCCAGGCAGCGCCACGAACATATCCCTTGCCCTGCACTTGAACCAAGGATAGCCGGCCAGTATATAATGGTAGCGGCCATGCTTGTTATGGAACTGGTGTGCAGAGTTCTTCAGGCAGTTGTAGAAATTGTCACGTGGAGTACGTCTGTCGGCCTCAACTGTGAAAGTCTTCTTCAGACCCTTGGTCTTGACCTCCTTTACACCGGCTGCAAAGACGATGCTCTCACCCTTCTTTATTGTAAATTCAAAGTAACCTGGAACATACAGGTCCTCATTGAACTCGTAGCCTCTTTCAAGTTCCTTGGAATACTCAAAACGGCGGTACCAGTCAGGCTGGAACACGAACTGGTTCTCCTTGCTGAGCTGCATGTAGAGATCCGGATAACCGGCATACATGCATGTCTTGATACCGTTGTCAACCAGTGAATACTCACGGCTGGCAGTACCGTTCTCATGGGTAAACTGACGGACACTGCGGAACGCAAGATACGGTTTCAGACGCAGTGTAGTCTCAGAATGGGCATCAAGCAGGGTGTAACGGATAAGAATCCTGTCCTCATTATGCTCAAACAGTTTCTCTTTCTTCAACAGCACGCCACCTACTCTATAAATAGTAGTCGGAACCTTGTCACAGTTGAACTCTCTGATGTATTTGTGACCACGCGGACTGAAGTTATAGCCCCAGTACTGGTGAACACCCAGATTGAATTCAACACCATGCTGTATCACTGTCTCATCAAGAGAAGAGATAAGGACATGGTTTTCATTATCAAGTTCCGGCACAGGCATAACCAGCAACCCATGATACTTACGGGTGTTACAGTCTGTTATGGTGGTGCAGTGATAGGCGCCAGACCTGTTCGTACGAAGGATTTCCCTTGGAAGGGATTCCTCCAGATTGGTCATGACTGTCTTCTCAAAACGCAGATAACTCATATATGTTTAATTTTGTTACCACAAAAATAATGAAAAAAACAGAAAACAAACATTATCCATTTAATTATCCACAGAAATACCACATATTCGTTTTTTGCTTAATTTTGCGGTCCATAACTAACAATTTGAAACCAAAACCGCATTATATGAATAGAATTGTATCGAAGACGCAGTTTTCAGCTAACGTTTTCAAATTTGAGGTAGAAGCCCCGCTTATTGCAAAATCAAGAAAGGCAGGTCATTTTGTCATTATCAGAATCGGTGAGACCGGAGAACGCATCCCGCTGACCATTGCTGACTCAGATCCTGTCAAGGGCACCATCACCCTTGTAGTACAGAGAGTAGGTCTTTCTTCTTCACGCCTCTGCCTTCTGAATGAAGGTGATGAGATCACAGACGTGGTAGGACCTCTGGGACAGGCTACACACATTGACAACTTCGGTACAGTCCTCTGTGCCTGCGGTGGTGTAGGTACAGCTCCTATGCTTCCTATCATCAAGGCCCTCAAGGCTGCCGGCAACAGAGTCATCTCAGTACTTGCAGGACGCACCAAGGAACTGATCATCCTTGAGAAGGAGGTGTCAGAATACTCAGATGAGGTAATCATCATGACCGATGACGGTTCATACGGCAACAAGGGTGTCGTAACAGTCGGCATGGAAGAGGTAATCAAGAGAGAGAAGGTTGACAAGTGCTTTGCCATCGGCCCAGCCATCATGATGAAGTTCTGCTGCCTTCTGACAAAGAAATATGAGATCTCTACAGACGTTTCCCTGAACACTATCATGGTTGACGGTACCGGTATGTGCGGTGCCTGCCGTGTAACTGTTGGCGGAAAGACAAAATTCGTCTGCGTTGACGGTCCTGAGTTTGACGGTCACCAGGTTGACTGGGACGGAATGATGAAGCGTATGGGCGCCTTCCGTGACATTGAGAAGGAAGAGATGCAGAAGCTTGAAGAGGCTGCAGCAGCTTCAGAAAGCAAGTGCTGCTGCGCAGAACAGCCTGCAAAGGCCGATGCTGCCCAGGCAGAGATTGAGCCTCTTGAGGTTCTGTGCGACCGCGATGCAGAGTGGCGTAAGGAGCTCCGTGCTGCAATGAAGCCAAAGGAGCGTACCGCCATTGAGCGCGCCCAGATGCCTGAACTTGCTGCAGACTACCGCCGTCACAGCCGCAAGGAGGAGGTCAACCAGGGTCTGACAGAAGAGCAGGCACTTGTTGAGGCAAAGCGCTGCCTTGACTGCGTCAACCCATCATGTATGGAGGGTTGTCCTGTAAGCATTGAAATTCCATCATTCATCAAGAATATTGAGCGCGGCAACTACCTGGCAGCAGCCAAGGTTCTGAAGAAGACCAGCGCCCTGCCTGCAGTCTGCGGACGTGTATGTCCTCAGGAGAAGCAGTGCGAGTCAAAGTGTATCCACCTGAAGATGGGCAAGAAGGCTGTTGCAATCGGTTACCTGGAGCGTTTTGCTGCAGACTACGAGCGTGAGAGCGGCAACATGGCCGTTCCTGAGGTAGCAGCTTCAAACGGCATCAAGGTTGCAGTCATCGGTTCAGGCCCTTCAGGTCTTTCATTTGCCGGTGACATGGCAAAGAAGGGATACAGCGTGACTGTATTTGAGGCTCTGCATGAGATTGGCGGTGTGCTCAAGTACGGTATTCCAGAATTCCGTCTGCCAAACCGCATCGTTGACGTTGAGATAGGCAACCTGCAGAAGATGGGTGTCACATTCGTTAAGGATTGCATCGTCGGCAAGACAATCACCGTAAAGGAGCTTGAGGCAGAAGGCTTCAAGGGTATCTTTGTAGGTTCAGGCGCAGGTCTGCCTAACTTCATGAACATTGAGGGTGAGAACCTTATCAATATCATGTCTTCAAACGAGTACCTGACACGTGTCAACCTGATGGACGCTTCAAGCAAGGAGTCTGATACACCTATCACATTCGGCAAGAACATCATGGTAGTAGGTGGTGGCAACACCGCAATGGACTCTGTACGTACAGCCCTGCGTCTTGGTGCTGAGCGCGCAATGATTGTTTACCGTCGTTCTGAAGAGGAGATGCCTGCACGTCTTGAAGAGGTAAAGCATGCCAAGGAAGAGGGTGTAGAGTTCATGACCCTGCACAACCCAATCCAGTACATCGGTGACGAGAACGGCCGCGTAAAGCAGGTTGTTCTGCAGAAGATGGAGCTTGGTGAGCCTGATGCAAGCGGTCGCCGCAGCCCGGTTGAGATTCCTGGTGCAACAGAGACAGTTGACGTTGACGTTGTAATCGTTGCCGTAGGTGTATCTCCTAACCCAATCGTTCCAAAGTCAATTGAGGGTCTGGAACTGGGCAGAAAGAACACAATTGCTGTAAATGATGCAATGCAATCATCAATTCCTACTATCTTTGCAGGCGGTGACATTGTACGTGGCGGTGCAACCGTAATCCTGGCTATGGGTGACGGCCGCAAGGCAGCTGCTTCAATGGACAAGGAACTGTCAAAATGACAAACATTTAACTATAAGTATAAGGTATATGAAAAAATTCATGAGTCTTGCAGCAATAGCTGCTGCAACAATGCTGTCATTCACAGCATGTGAGAAGGATGAGGAAGAAAAGACCGCAACCGTAGATTTTGAAGGCGAATACTGGACTGCTCTGATTGACAATCCACAGATTTATGGTCCTCTGATCTACAGCGACAAGGAGTACAAGTGGACAGACGCAAAGACAAGCCTCAGTTCAGAGTGTGCAAAGGCAGACTGGACACAGTGGGGTCTTGGTTACGGCTGGCAGAACGGTGTTGCCATTTCAAACTACATCTGCGCAGATCAAGATGTCAAGTCAGACAAGCAGCTCTCTGTTCCTGTAAGCAACGGCAGCAAGAACTTTGCAATTGTATGGGATGATTTCAGCGAGCTCACATTTGCTGACGGAAAGAACCATGTAGTAAAGAGCATGAAGGTATCCCCAACCACATATACACTGCGTAACGAGCAGAACAGCTGTGGTGAAGGTTACTCATTCAAGGTTATTGTAACCGGTATCCCAATGTCAACAAAGGCCGATGCAAACGTTGACAACGCAAAGACAGTTGTCATTGACCTTGCAAAGGGCAAGAATCTTATGGAGAATTGGGAAACCATTGACCTGAGCTCACTTGGAGCAGTCAACACCCTGACCTTCACATTCGATGGTTCTGACAGAAATGACTGGGGTGTCCTGACACCTAAGTACGTTGCAATCGACGACATTGAGGTAGAGCTCTGATCTACTCATGCATAAACACTTATCCTGCATGCTGCTGACAGCACTTATGCTGTCGGCAGCATGCACTGATTTAAGCGACATCCATCCTGAGGACGAGGAGATTACCTCTGTCCACAGTGGTGTTTTCATTCTCTGTGAAGGAAACTTCAATTCCGGGAATGCCACCCTCTCATACTATAACCCTGAGAAGAAACGCGTTGAGAACGGCGTCTTCAAGAGAGCTAATGACCGTCGTCTGGGAGACACCGGCCAAAGCATTGCAATCTATGACGGCACTGCATTCATTGCCGTTGAGAATTCCGGCATTGTATGGGGCATCAGCACGACTGACTTCAAGGTCAGGGGGCAGCTGACTGCACAGGCCGGAACCAGAATCACGAATCCTCGCTACGTCCTTCCAATAAGCAGGGAGAAGGCGTATGTGACGGATCTCTATTCACCAAACATAAACATCTTCAACCCCACTACATTTGAATATACGGGAGCCATTGACGTAAGTCAGATAAAAAACAACGGCTACTGCAGTACTGAGCAGATTGTCCGGTATGGCAACGAGGCCTTTGTCTGCTGCTGGTCATACAGCAACAGGATTCTTGTCATAGACACTGATGCCGATGCCCTCTGTGACTCAATAACCCTGTCCAGCTGGCAGCCAAAATCAATCAGGATTGACTGCAACGGGAAGCTGTGGGTAATCACGGACGGAGGCTACGACACTGATGAAGACGTCTTTGGCGACAACATACCGCACCTGTACCGCATTGATGCGCGTACCAGGGAAATAGAGATTGACCAGCCGCTTCCTACTGATGATGCCAATGTCCAGCTTGCACTGAACAGGACCGGAAATGTACTGTACGTACTTGACAATGACCTGTACAGGATGAGCGTGACGGCCGATTCGCTCTCTTCCACCCCATTCCTGAAGGCTCCTGTTGACAAGGACGGGAAGCGCCACAAGCTGTACGGAATAGGCATCGACCCTGAGAGCAATGACATATATGTGGCCGATGCCGTTGACTACCATCAACCAGGCGTTGTCTTCAGATACTCACAGGACGGCACAGAACTGGACAATTTCCGCGTTGGAATCCTGCCGAGCCAGTTTGCTTTCTCTTCTGACGAGTCAGTGATTCCTGCAGAAGACAAGGAAGAGAATGAGAAGATGCTCCTGAAAGCATCGGTAAGCAGAGTGTTCGAGTACATGCCGGCACCGGGGCATCAAGTGAACGGATACAGCGTTGTAGGAGACTTCATCCATGCAGGAGCAACCATGCAGGAGGCATGTGACACAGCGCTTATGCACCTCAGGAACAGATGGTCAGTAAGCCTAGGAGGCCAGGGAGGCTACATCATTGCGGGATGGGACCACCAGGTTCTGAACAGCCAGGACGACTATGACATTGCAATCAAGGGCAATCCATACAGCTACCAGTCAGAGCCAGGCATAATCTGGGTAAGCCGCGACGACAACGGGAACGGGCTGCCTGATGACGAATGGTACGAGCTCAAGGGCAGCGAATACGGTACTGAGAATCATACCACCGGATATGAAATCACCTACTACAAGCCGACTGCAGCAGGCCAGGACATTGAGTGGACCGACAACATGGGCGGTTCGGGCATCGTGCCGTACATGAAATCATGGAATGAGCACGACTCATACTGGCAGGACTGGGTTCCGACCATGACTGACAGTGAAGGCCGCGAGTACCGCACTTATTATGGGTCACGTCTGAAGGACACCCACACCTACGTTGACGGATATACTGACGAGCCGGCGTTTGCCTGGGGATATGCCGACAATGACGGAAGTGACTACTTCAACAACTCCAAGTTCAGGCTGGTGAGCGGGAAACTGGGGTATTACAGGATTTCAAATGCAGTAAAGGCTGATGGAACTGATGCCTGTCTGGATGCCATTGATTTCATAAAGATTCAGACCGGGCAGACCGGCTGGAGTCCTAACCTTGGTGAGATTTCAACTGAGGTATATGGCATCTGGGACTGCCACTACACGGAATAGTATGGGAAGACGTACGGCATTGACATTCATGATTCTGGCCATGGGACTGCAACTGCAGGTCCGTGCCCAGGATCATGGCAGCACCATTCATCTTGACGAGGTCCAGATAGCTGCTCAGAGGAAACTGAAAGACGCAGGTGTTGAGAAGAGCGTGATTGACTCTACCGTGTTGCATGACAATCTTTCTATGTCAATAGCAGACATCCTGTCAAGGAACTCTACCCTGTTTGTCAAGAGTTACGGACGTGCCACAGAGGCTACTGCCGAGTTCCGTGGGACATCGCCGTCACACACTCAGGTAGTCTGGAACGGCATGAAGATAAACTCGCCGATGCTGGGCACGGTTGATTTCTCAATGATTCCGGCCTACTTCATTGACCAGGTTGACCTGCTGCACGGGGCATCGTCACTGACGCTGACCGGCGGGGGACTTGGAGGGGCGGTTGAGATGGCAACGCTCCCGTCACAGGAAGAGGGATTCCACGCTCAGTTCGTACAGGGCATCGGCTCTTTCTCAACGACCGATGACTTCCTGAAACTGACATACAGGAAGAACAGGTTCAGTTCATCGACAAGAGCGGTGTACAGCCAGTCTGACAATGACTTCAGATACATCAACTACGACAAGAAGACTGATATTTACGATGCTCTTGGCAACAGGACCGGCTCATATCATCCGGAAGAGACGAACAGGAGCGGATACTTTGACGAGCTGCACCTGCTGCAGGAATTCGGATATGACCTGAGTCCCTCTGACAGATTCAGGCTGTCTGTATGGTACAACAGGTCACTGAGGGGGCTTCCGTTCCTCAGCGTTGACTACCATGACGACAGCGAATTCACCAATGAAGGCAGGACAGAAACGCTCAGGGCAGTCATGTCATACCGGCATATTGCAGAGGACTGGAACATGACAGCGCGCACCGGGTATTCTGATTCTGACATAGACTATGACCACTACTCTACCCACGGCGGGATTCACAACACCATAACAAAGTCAAACAGCAACTCCAGCACGGCATTTGCACAGGTTTCAGGAGACTGGAACATTTCCGGGACGCTGATGCTGACGACTGGAGCATCGGCCTACTGGAATCATGTAAAGAGTTCGGACATGACTCCGTTCCACATAGGAAAGAACTTTGACCGAAGCCGTTCTGAGGGCGATGCGGACATTCAGATAAGATGGCGTCCGGTTCCGCTGATGACGCTCTCAGGTATTGTACGTGAGGAGTTTCATGGCAGGCAGTTCTCAGAACCTATTCCGGCACTCTTTGCCGAGTATGTAGTATTCCAGCCGCTCAACGTGGTTGTGAAGGCATCGGCCGCCAGGAATCTCAGGTACCCTACGATGGATGATCTCTACTTCAAGCCCGGAGGCAATCCTGACCTGAAACCGGAAAGGGGTTACACCTTTGATGCGGGAATTGAGATGGGAATCAGCGGCAGCCGCAGCACATTGAAAGCCAACCTGACGGCATTTGATTCGCACATTTCAGACTGGATACTCTGGACGCCTGACACAAAGGGATTCTGGGTACCGTCAAACGTGAAGAAGGTACACAACTACGGTGTGGAGGTCATGGTCAACGGAAGCGTTCTTCTGGGCCGGGAAATCAAGCTGAAGGCATCGGCCAACTATGCATGGACGCCGTCAAGGAACATGGGCCAGGAGGTCAACTCAAGCGATGCAAGCTATGGCAAGCAGCTATGCTACGTGCCGCAGCACTCTGCAAATGCCACAGGACGCATCGCCTTCAGAGGATGGACCCTGGGCTATCAGTGGAACTTCTACAGCGAGCGCTTCACTACCACCAGCAATGAAGTCAACTACATAACCGGCAGGCTGATGCCATACTTTATGAATGACGCCAGCCTTGAGAAGCAGTTTTCCTTCAGGAAGTGCGGAATCTCCGTAAAGGGAGTAGTCAACAACCTGCTGGACAATGAGTGGCAGACTGTTCTGTCACGTCCTCTTCCAGGACGCAACTATGAAATTTTCATAACAATCAAGTACTGAAAAATGAGACGACCAATCACACTTTCAATCATATCCTGTCTTCTTTTCCTGACTGCATGCAAAGGACCTGCCAGCAGGACTGTCCTGACCGATGCAGAAGAGATCAGCATGAAGTACGCTTCACTCCTGACCCTTCAGAAGGGAGACGGATTCATTCTGGCACAGATAAGCAATCCATGGGATTCAACAAGAATACTCCACAGCTATGTGCTTGTGCCGTCAGGCCAGGAAGTACCTGAGAACCTGCCACAGGGAACTGTAGTGCGTACTCCCGTCAGAAGAGGAGTCTTCTACACCTCAGTCCACACCAGCCTGATTAACCAGCTTGGAGCCTACAGCTGCATTGCCGGTGTCTGCGACAGCGAATACATGTATCTTGAGAAACTGCAGAACGACCTGAAGAGCGGTAAGATAACTGACTGCGGCAACAGCGTGACCCCGGATATGGAAAGGATCATTGACCTGTCTCCTGACGCAATCCTGCTCTCTCCTTTTGAGAACAGCGGATCATACGGAAAGCTGGGAAATCTTGGGATTCCCATCATAGAGTGTGCTGACTACATGGAGACAAGCCCTCTGGGACGTGCAGAATGGATGCGTTTCTATGGCCTGCTGACAGGAACCGAGGCTGTAGCGGACTCTCTGTTTGACCGCATAGAGGGAAACTATAACGCGCTGAAGGAGAAGGCATCCGGCAGTCCGGTCAAACCGTCTGTCATTGTAGAGAAGAAGTTTGGGTCTGCATGGTATGTCCCAGGGGCAAACAGTACGGTGGGACAGCTGCTTGCTGATGCTGCCGCAGATTACATATTCAAGGACGAGCAGGCATCGGGCTCTGTTCCCTATGACCCGGAGATTGTCTTTGACCGCAGTCATGATGCAGAGATCTGGATGCTTAAATACAATCAGGACGTTCCCCTAACATACCGTCAACTGGAACAGGAATGGAGCGCATACGCAAGCATGAAGGCGTTTGAGAACCACAGCATTTATGTATGCAACACTTCCAGTTCAAGCTTCTATGAAGAGACTCCTTTCCACCCGGACCTGCTTCTCAATGACTACATAAAAATTTTCCACCCGGAAATAATCCCGGATGGAAAACTGAACTACTACATGAAGATGGAGGAGTAGATTACCTGACTACCCTCTTCTTTCCATCTACAATGTAAATACCCGGCTTGAGCGACTCCAGTTCTGCATCGGTCATGATACCGAGTGACCTGCCCAGGATATCAAATTCCTGTGACGGTGTATCCTCAACGACTGGATCGACTGAACTTGGGACTTCAAGACTCAGCTGACGGTCTTCTACCCAGAACTGCTTGTAGGCATCCAGTCCCTTCTCTGAGATATAACCTCCATCAAGGGCATACTTTTTGACCACAGCATATCTCTTGCAGCCATCCTGATGGGCCGCAAGGCACAGACGATATGTACCATCCTTCATGAGAACACTTTCTGGAATGGTCCCCTTAACTTCAGAAGAGACACCCATCATGCTGTATGAACCAAGCCCTGGAATTTTAAATTGATCAGTAATTGAGACTGCAATCACCTTGTTATTCTGGTCTGCCACTGCAACGCAGACAGTACCTTCGAAATACTCACTTCCCAGGTTTGCAGGATTCTTGAAGCTGATGGATACCTGTCCGGTTTTTGTATCAAATGATTTGACGGCAAAGTCCGTAACCATGATTTCAGGATAGTATTCCTGCTCTTCAACCTCCTGCTGGGTAACCTTGCCATTCTTGACTTCAATAGGCAGATAGCACTCCCTTCCGGAGTCAGAGATTGAATTGCCGACAATTGAATAACGGGTCAGTTTAGCCCATCCCTCAAAGTTTGTCTGGTTGGCCACCACATAGACACGGTAAACGCCGTTGCTCATGCCTGACGGAATAGTACCTGACAGCTGCTTGGCATTGTCCAGATAGTTCAGGCGACCCAGATTTGAGAGGTTTTCCGTTGATCCGAAATTACTTAGAATGTTGCCCTCCTCATCGGCCAGTGCCATTGAAATCTTACCGCTGAACGACATTGCTGCATAGTTAAGGATATTCTTAACTGACATGGTGATGGTGCCGTTCTCTGCAATCCTTGAGTCAATGCCCGTGCACATCAGCTCCGGATAATAGATATTCGATGCCTCACCAACCACGAATTCAGCCTTGCCATTTCCGCAATAGATACGCTGTTCCTTGGCTCCTCCGTCAGGAATACTCCTGGCCTCAAGATGATAGACGCCTTCTGTTATACCGGAAGGCAGGCCAAAAGAGAAGGACAGGCCAGAGAAGCCGCTGTTCAGGACCACATTCGCTATATGGTCACTCTTTCCAAGCAGGAACTCCTTGCCGTTCTCTGCTATCAGATAGTACTTGAAATAGCCGGAGAACTTTCTGTTGCTGACATTGAAGCAGTCACCCATGGCCACGGTAAGAGTAGGCTTCTGGTTGATTGCCACCTTTGAAGGATAGATATTGATGTCAGTTGACTGCCACAGGCTCTCACGGTCAATCATGCCATTATCAGGCATGATGTTGATTATGGCGGAATTCATATTTGAATAATCGCCCGCACCTGATACCTGAGCCTTCATGTTGCTCAGTCTGAAATAGCCATTGCCAAGGCCCTCCCAGCCCCAGTTGATATGGTAGTATGGCTCATTGTCCTGCACGTAGTAGCCATCCATTATGAAAGCATGTCCGTCGTAACGTGAGGTTACGCCATCATAGATCATAGGACGACCGTTGCGGAGCTCTGTCATAAGGAATTCATGCCACTCCTCAATTGTCATCTTGTCCTTGCTGATGAGCGCCATGTCAGAGTCATAGCCAAAGTTTCTTATGAATCCCCTGATTGCATTGGCAGAGTTCGATGCACTTGCCCCAAGGTCATAATCCATATCAGCAGAGAGTCCGGCCGCATACATCAGTCTTGCAACGGAAACCCTCTGGGTATCTGTACTTGCAACTGACGAGTAGTCGTCAAGCATCATATCCCAGGCAAATGTGAACTTTGACAGATCCTCTGACACAGGAATCTGCATTGTTCCGGTAACGTACTCGATTGTTCCCTTTCCTGCCGCAGGATATGAGTATTTCTTCATGATCTGAGACATGGCTGTTGCAACGCATCCTGTCAGTGTCCTCTGGTTCAGGACAACGGGACACAGGTCGTTGAACGGAGTTTCCTGTCCCCAAAGTGTGCTGCAGAGAGGATCCACCGAACCGGAATATGCCTTAACAAGACTGACAGGCTGCTCCGGCTTCTGCCGGCTCTCCTGAACATATGAGAGAAGCCAACCCTTAAGATTCTCAGGAACTCTGTCGGGGTCAAGACTGCCCTGGTCAGAATAGCCAATCACAGGCTGTACCTGGCTGTCTGTTGCTACAATCACGAATCCGGAACCTGATTTACGGTTGAGTACATAGAAAGACTCACCCGACTCTGCAAGTCCGGCATCGGGCAGGAACTCAGAAGAGTTTGTAACCATGAAATCGACAGGAGTCCTGCGTGAAGGCGCAAGTCTAACCTCACCGGGATTCTGCTGCATCTCAATGAAGTTGCCAGCAATCTCAATTGCCTCACTTACCGAGCGGTTCTGTGCAAATGCATTGCTGACTACGGCAAGCAATGCTGCTAGGAGTACGTTTAGTTTCATTATGTTACGTATTTTATTCTTTTTCTATCATGTCATCAGGCTTTCTTACTCAGAAGTATGTAGAGTATTACCGGAGCGCCGAAGACAGGAGTCATTGCATTCAAAGGTATTATAAGGTTTCCCGGCAGGATGCAGAGCAGGTTGCACAGCAGGGCTATGACTGCCCCCGTGAGCATCGTTACCGGAGTAAGGACCATATGGTTCGATGTCCTGACCATGAGACGGGCTATGTGCGGCACAGCCAGACCTATGAACGCCACAGGGCCGCAGAAGGCAGTTGCTATTGCGGTCAGTATGCCTGTAGCCGACAGGACAAGACGTCTTGTAGCACGGATATCGATGCCCAGATTGGTAGCGTATCTGTCACCCAGCAGAAGCAGGTCAAGCCGCTTTGAAAGGAGCAGGGACAGTAGCAACCCTGCTACGGAAAGAGCGGCAAACAGAGGCAGCTGACCCAGGTTCACGTCACTGAAGCTGCCCATGCCCCACATGACGTATGAATGGACATTGTCTGCATTTGCAAAGAAGTTGCACAGGGAAACGATTGAGGATGTCAGGTTTCCAATGAGTATGCTGACTATCAGGAACAGCAGATTGCTGGTCACGAATCTGGAAAGGAACAGCAGCAGCAGTATTATTCCCATGGCTCCCGCAAACGCGGCCACCGCCACCGCCAGGAATCCTGCCACATGGTTTCCGCTGACGCTCATGCCTATGACACCGCCGCTTACCAGCATGACCAAGGCAACTCCAAGCGATGCTCCATTGGTGATTCCCAGGATTGAAGGACCTGCCAGCGGATTGTGGAAACAGGTCTGCAGGAGCAGTCCCGAGACTGACAGGCATGCTCCGCACAGGATTGCCGTACACATCTGCGGCAGGCGGGATTCCATTACTATATAAGCCCAACTTGGTTTGTCGGCCTCACCCCCAAAGAGAATCCTGAACACCTGAGTGGCAGGTATATCCACGGAACCGCACACCATGTTGAGCACGGCAAGCAGCAGTGTCATGAGGATCAATCCGGACAGTATGAGACGTGGGCGCATCGGGCTGTTACTTTAGGAAAGCAAAGAACACGGCCAGAACCAAGAAGACAAAGGAACAGAGATGGTTCCAGTGGAACTGCTGGCCCTTGAATACAAGGGTTACAATGAGGGTGAACACCACCAGCGACACACATTCCTGAATCACCTTGAGCTGGACCAGATTGAACGGGCCGCCGTTAATGTCAGAACCGACCCTGTTGGCAGGAATCATGAAACAGTACTCAAAGAATGCCAGGCCCCATGAGGCCAGGATTATCAGGAAAAGAGGCCAGTCCGTTGAGATTTTCAGTTCCTGAAGCTTCAGGTTTCCATACCATGCAAAGGTCATGAAGGTATTTGACACCAGAAGAAGAAGTATTGTACCAAGTGCTCTCATTTTACTTACTGTAATTACGGACGCGAAGTTATTAAAAAAGTACGTATCTTCGCGTACAGGAAACCCAATAGACTATTCTATATGAAGAACCGAATACTTCTGCTGCTTGCAATCATGGCTTTCACGCTGACCGCAGCTGGCCAGAATCTGGAGCAGGGACGCAAATATTTCTACGCCGGTAACTTCAAGGCTGCCAAGCCCATAATGCAGAAGTACCTGAAGCAGAGCCCGAACGATGCCAGCCGCAATTACTGGTACGGAGTCTGTCTGTTTGAAACCGGAGAGCCGGAAAAATGCCTTCCGTACCTGAAGAAGGCAGAAGCCAAGAAGATTGTGCGTTCATACCGCTATCTGGGCAAATACTACGAGTACATGGAGCAGTACGCGCTGGCCATTGACTACTACGAGCGCTTCGTTGAGGGCAGCAGCGCAGACAAGGACATACACGACCAGGCACTTGAGGATCAGGTAACCGCATCGGCAGACAGTCTGAAGCGTCTGTACCGCATGATCCGCAACACGGCAAAAGTCTGTTTCATTGACAGTTTCACCGTCAGCAAGAGAGATTTCATGCAGACATACATGCTTGGACAGGCAGCCGGCAGGATTGACACATACAGCAACTTCTTCTCAAAGCCGGAAGACGGTGATGTCTTTGCACCTGAAATGGGAAACACAATCCTCTACAGCCAGGAGGGTGCCGACAGTCTGTTCCATCTTTACCAGGCATACAAGAGCTTTGACCAGTGGGTCGATGCCACCCAGCTTGAGATACCGGGAACCGATGGAGACCTACGCTATCCGTTCCTTGAGAGTGACGGCGTTACAATCTACTATGCAAACAACGGAAGCGCATCGATTGGCGGATATGACATATTCGTAACCAGATTCAACCCAGGAACAGGACGCTATCTGGCACCGGAAAACATAGGCATGCCGTTCAATTCCACCGCAAACGACTACATGTACGCCATTGATGAGGTCAACAAC
>JAKSIY010000004.1 GCA_024398535.1 Bacteroidaceae bacterium | reverse complement strand
AATATTTCCATTAACGACTAGCCTACATTTCAGTAATTTGCGTTAAGTCATACATATAAATCTGTATATTAATGAACAAACAATCAGAGAGCAGAAAACCAATTCACAGCGTTAGTTTTGCAGTCTTCGTCTTTTTTTGTTTCAACCGAGCAAGATTTCGAGGCTTAACTAAGCCGTTCCTTCGCAAACAAGTTTAGTCCCGGTCTCGGACAGCTCGAACAGGGAACGACCACTGACGAGGCATGTCCAGAAACACCTTAGGAGCCTGTCCTGTCCACACCATATAACTCTGCCAAACAGAAGCGACAGAATTGTCCTCTTTTGAGCCGCTACCGGTCCAGTAAAAAGGGATATCTATTCCGTTACTATTCATTGAAATGCCCATAGACGGATCATGATAAAACCTGGCATTATCAGGGAATGATAACGTGTTATTGTTCACAGAGCTAATGACGGTGGTACAATCTCTAATTGAAAAACTACTAATATTGTTGGTTAGTTCAAGTACCTCTTCCTTTGTCGGCAACCTCCATTTCCCCCCTAGAACAGCACTCGCCGGATCATATCCTGTTCCAGAAATATTAGTGCCTATATCAATGTACTTCTGAGAAGCAGAATCATACCATTTATAGTGGCTCAACTGAAAATCTGTCGCAGGAGCCACCGAGCCCCATGAGAAGCACGCACCATATTCAAGATTGTTTTCTGCATAAAGATCATAGCCTGCCCACAAAACACTCAGACCCATATCAACCGCTAGTTCATCTGAAGTTCTTGTTTCAAAAGACCCAATTTCATCGCAAAAATACAGGGTATTTGACTTATTATTCTTAACAACAGCCTGATAGTAATATTTTTTACCAGGATTTAACTGTTGAAATTTTAATTCATATAATCCCTGGGCACCCTTTTCCTGGCATAACTGGAATCTAGACATTTGTAATTTTGATTCCTCTGTTGAGAGCACAAAACCCACTGAACATACATTTTTCTCTGAAGGGGTCAATTCTGAAGACACTTGGACCGTATGTGTATAAAAGGCTGGAAGCGATTCAGAATCTTCCACCAACGATAATTTCGGTCTAAAAGGCAATGTAGTAAAAGACGTGACGGCACCAATGAAAACCTCTCCTTCTCTAGACTCAAAAAAAGCACAACAAACGATCCTAGTGTCTGGTTCCAGAGATTCCAACACACCAATTATACTTCCATCTGACTCAACCTTGCTTCCCAACAATTCGTAGATACCACTCTTGTCGCCAAAGGGATACAGACTGAAATCTTCAGCAGTAACATTGACATTATATGCATACAAGAAGCCAAATTTCCCTCTGCTTATTTCTGACAAGGAGAACCCACTGATAGATGACTTTAATGTGGCACCAAAACTGCTGACTTCAGAGACACTCGTAGCTGCAATGGAGTTAACCACCTCTGTTCCATTCTCTCCCACGCATGAAACAAGCAATGAAATCAGTATGATGTAAAAGGTCTTTTTCATAACTTACTAAACCAAATAGTTGTACTAATTAGAAATAAATTCACTCGGCCTTTGAGGAGATTCCGTACTAGTATAAACCTTCACGTTAAAACCTTGTATAGTGTTATCAAAATTATCACCTAACAATGCAAAGGGAACATCGGTTCCTATTCCTGCAGCCAGTTCGTACCTATAAGAAAAAGATCTCCCACCGGAATAATCATCAGTAAACTTAATGAAACGGCCATGAACTGTTACATCAAGATTATTCGCGTTACAATAATCTTGATCAATCCAGCCTGAGGTCGTTCCTACCAATCTCTCATGACAATAAAAATACTGCCTTTCAACTACATTTGTGTATCTTGGAATGTCAACATAATCCCAGTAACCATATGCTGCCCAAGAAACAGAAGACTTAGCAACAACACGTCCGGCATAAGAATATGTCACTTGATTTCCGCCTGAAGCTTGAGTCGGCTCATATTCTGCGCTTGTCAGGAACGCAACCATATTATCTCTATCGGAAGAATTGGACAACAATAAGTTAAACAAAATGTCATCATATAACAATTCTCCAGAAACCTCGTCAAACAATGCGATCGTAAAAAACGTTTGTTTGTTTTTATCCCATTCAATTGCCACCACCTTGCATTGAGAGTTATGTGCTTCATATTCAGATATAATAGAATCTACCATTTGAGGATTCGCACACATATTACCAGTTTTCCAATCCGATTCCACCTCATGAAACGATCTCATAGAAAGGCCTTCCGATTCAAATACGGTTTTATTATCTGCCACAACAGAGCACAGCACATCACGCCAATCTCTCGTAGAATCCCCAACGTCAGGAAACATACCCTTCTCCGCACAAGAGCATACAAGAAAAAGCAATACAGCCGAAAGAAATGTTTTCATTTTCTTATACCTTTTACATTAATTTTTTGGCAAATTTAAGAAAAATATCAAAACCACTGCAATTCTCCTGATTTTTTTAGCACAAAAGGCCTTTCATCCCAACCCCTTGTTCGGTTCCTTAACCAGAGCAAAGCTCCCACAGGAACATCATCAAAAGTCAACTGGTTGTCATACGCAACTTCAAGCCCTTTGCGAACCCAGACATGTCCATCCCAAAAACTAAGTTCGTACTCATCACCAGGATGAATATCATTATCATCACCTTTCGGTATCACACGAACATACTTCAACTGAACTGGTTTTCCCATGTCTAAACCAACCCAATTACCATTTGGATCATCTGTTTCAAAACATGTCAGCCAATCGTCATCAAAAGCCTTTTTCCCCATTTCATCAGATGCATTCTTCGAAGTAAGTATTAACCCATCCACTTTAATACTGTCTGCTAAAAAAAAGGCCAATTCGGCTATACTGCCATAACTGTTTTCTGGAGCCATGTACCTCCAAAAGCGGAACGATTCCGCGACTTGAATTGGCAACAAATCATGTTCTGGTAGAGAATCAACGACAAGAACTTCTGTATAGTTTCTGAAATCCGGTGAATTGGATGCCTGGATTTTCCCACCGATCAAACGCTGACGCATTACAGCAACATCCTCTGTCAAGTGGTATTTGCGTCTAGCAACCAATCTCTCTGTTTTCGGTAAAATTCTAATTTGTTCCACACTGCCATCTTTTTTTACCACAAAAGGCAACGAAACAGGCAACAAAGACTTTCCATCATAACCAAGCACCATATATAATATATCCCGCCCCATGTTACTAAAAGAAGCTGTTCTCCCATCAAATTTTCCATAGTCAACAATTTTCCAATCCGTTCCATGCCCACAAAAACAAGCAATATAAACGTATTTTTCTTCAATACGTTCTGGTTTGTCAACAGGAATCACAACATCTATAGAATTCATATAATGATTGGTAACATCAATTTGAAACAAACTGAACGGATACTTTAAGAGTGAAGTTTTTTGATATTCCACCCGATCCGGATTTGCAGCAAACGTATTCCTGTATACTTTGGGGATCCTTTGATATGGAAAAAAAGATTTTCCAGGCTGGGAACTAACATCCCACTCGGCAGGCAATTCCTGACCTCTTTCATCAAGAATAACATACCAAGAATGACCAGCTCTGTATCTTCCCCAAATAGGAGTCTCGTCTATGACTGCAGGTATTCCCAATCCTCTGAATGTAAGTACAGCAAGATTCACGTAATCCGTACAACGACCATATGTCATCTTCGATATAGTTTGTGCACTCAACATTGGTAAACCACACTCATTGTATAAGCCTTTTGGAACAACTTTCCGAATTATTTCATTTCGAACTATTTCAACAGCCTTATATGAAGAGTAGTAGTTTTCATCGTTATACGGAAACAATTTCAAATCGTCAGAATATAGTTCAGGAAGCACAATTCTCCAATCGTCCAATTGTTGCATCTCTGTGCATTTATAGGGTAAAATCCACTCACAAAACTGTTCAAATGTCAACGTTGTAGCCCACCGCCCATTTTTCCAGGAATTGTATGAATGTTCAATATTGTCAATCAAAAAATCACTTCTAACAACTTTTAAATCCTGCACGATTTTTCTGTCAACACCAGAAAACCGCCCCTTGGATAATGCCAGAAGAGAATCACGTTGTTCAACCGGTGACAGACTCGAACTAAAGATATTTATTGCTATGTTGTAATACTCATTTATTGTGTTACCCAAATATGAACAATGGCCCGGCATATTAGAAATAAGGAACTCTGCTGCCTTATATTTTTCAGATCCCGCATCATAGTAACATAACACATCCTCTAACAAGCTCTTGTTATTACCAGATGAGTTCAAGGCATAATTCAATTTCTTCCTTTCATCCCGTGGTTCATTCACACACGAGCACACAGACAGAACCGATACTGCCAGCAATATACAGCCAAGTCGAATAACATATTTCATGAACATATACTTGCCTCAACCTATTTCTTCCAGAATTCGTTTCAGGACTACTGTTGCAGAGATTTCACGGTTTGCAGCCTCAGGAATCACCAGTGAGCGCGGGCTCTCAATCACGTCGTCTGACACAATCATGTTGCGGCGGACTGGCAGACAGTGCATGAACTGTGCGTTGTTGGTCCAGCTCATGTGCTCGGCATCGACCGTCCATGACATATCCTTGCTCAGGATCTTACCATAATCCTCAGGGCGTGTTACACCCGGGCATGCCCAGTTCTTTGCATATATGAAATCAGCACCTTCAAAGGCCTTTTTCTGGTCATACTCAACCTTGGCACCGCGTACGAACTTAGGATCAAGTTCATAGCCTTCAGGATGAGTGATTACAAAATCAACATCGGCCTCATTCATCCAGTCAGCGAACGAATTAGGTACAGCCTGCGGCAGTGCCTTTGGATGCGGAGCCCAGGTCAGCACAACCTTAGGGCGCTTGGTCTCCTTGTGCTCCTCAATTGTAATCAGGTCAGCAAATGCCTGGAGCGGATGCCCAGTAGCTGCCTCCATTGAGAAGACCGGACGGCCACTGTACTGGATGAACTGGTTCAGAATTTTTTCGGTGTAGTCATCCTCACGGTTCTCAAAATGTGCGAACGAGCGTACACCTATTATATCACAGTATGAGCCCATCACAGGAACTGCCTCAAGCAGGTGCTCAGACTTGTCACCGTCCATGATTACGCCGCGTTCGGTCTCAAGCTTCCAGGCGCCCTGATTTACGTCAAGCACTATTACGTTCATGCCCAGATTCATGGCGGCCTTCTGTGTACTCAGCCTTGTTCTGAGGCTTGAGTTGAAGAATACCATGAGAAGAGTCTTGTGCTTACCCAGCTCAACATACTTGTATCTGTCTTTCTTGATCTCAAGGGCCTCCTGCAGCGCTACGTGCAGGTCTCCCATATCTTTCACGTTTGTAAAGTGTCTCATATTCTTGTCTGTCCGTTTCCGTTAATCAACCATTTATAAGTAGTAAGCTCGCGCAATCCCATAGGGCCGCGTGCATGTAGTTTCTGGGTACTAATGCCTATCTCGGCACCCAGGCCGAACTGAGCACCGTCCGTGAACGCCGTAGAGACGTTCACATAAACGCATGCGGCATCGACCAACTGCTGGAAAAGCCGCGCATGCTCTTCATTTTCAGTAACTATGCACTCACTATGGTGGGAAGTAAACTTTCTGACATGTTCTACTGCCTTCTCAAATGAGTCAACCGTACATATTGACATCCTGAGCGCCAGGTATTCATGGCCAAAACTCTCTTCGGTCGCATGCTCCAGCAATTCAGCCGGATAAGAGCCTCTCAGTGCAGAATAGCTGTCCGGATCGGCTTCAATCACCACATTCTTTTCTGCAAGGGGAGCACAGAGCGATGCCAGATCAGCCAGCCTCTCCTTGTGGACAACAAGACTGTCCAGAGCATTACAGACACTTACCCTGCGTGTCTTTGCATTCAGGACGATATCACGTCCCTTGACAAGGTCTGCATCAGAGTCAAGATAGGTATGGCAGACTCCTGCACCAGTCTCTATGACCGGAACCGTGGAGTTCTCCCTGACCCGTCTAATCAGCGAAGCGCTGCCACGGGGTATCAGCAGGTCAACCAGGCCGTCAGCACGCATCAGTTCCTGAGCCGCCTCATGTCCCTTTGGAAGAAGGCCTATCATGTCCGGATCAATCCCGCATTCTGCAAGAGTCTTCTTTATCAGACTGACTATGGCGCAGTTTGATTCATGTGCACTGCTGCCACCCTTCAGGACACATGCGTTCCTGGACTTGAGACAGAGAGAAAACACGTCAAACCCAACATTCGGACGGGCCTCATAAATGACACCAATCACGCCGAAAGGCACACTTACACGCCTCAGGCACATGCCGTTGGGACGCACGGTCTCATCAATCAGGTGTCCGACAGGATTCTCAAGTTCTGCCACTTTTCTCATGTCAGAAGCAATGCCCTCAAGCCTGTCTTCTGTCAGTTTCAGCCTGTCATACATAGGATCCGCAGGATCCATCTGAGCAAGATCTCTCTCATTTGCCGCAAGCAGCATAGTCTTTCCGCTGCCTATTGCATCGGCCACCGCAAGAAGGGCAGCATTCACCTGCTCATCAGACAGCAGTGGGAGCGAATAGCTGGCATTGCGTATCTCTTTCAACTGTGTTTCTATCATGATTTTGATTCTTCTGGCGTCAGGAATTTTGTACAGATCGCTGACTCTGGGTGAAGCACCACATCAATCAGCACATCAGTACGTTTTCCGTTAGCAATTATTACAGATATTCCGTCTGCAGCCACCTGACTTGCAGTACCCATCTTGGTAGCCATTCCGCCACGGCCCAGTGACGATTTCTGCGATGTTACGAACGATGAGAAATCCTTGCCTGCAGGAATCTCACGGATCAGTTCCGATGCCGGATTTTCAGGATTTCCGGTGAATACGCCGTCAACATTGCTCAGTATTATAAGTTTTTTAGCGCCCATCATACGGGCAACGAGTCCAGAAAGTTCATCGTTATCCGTAAACATGAGCTCCTTGATGGAAACCACGTCATTCTCATTGATAACCGGTATGATGTCATTTGCAAGCATCGCTGTCATACAGCGTTTCTGGTTCTCCATCAGTTCCGGTTCCACAAAGTTCTCTCTGGTTGTCAGTATCTGACCTACCGTAATACCATATTCCTTGAACAGGTCGTAGTAGTGTTCTATCAACTTTGCCTGACCTACAGCAGCAAACAGCTGCCTTACCTCAACATCATCAGAACTCAGTCCGGGTAATTCTCCACGGCCCGATGCCACAGCACCTGACGATATCAGAAGCACCTCATATCCATTCTTCCGAAGCTCGGCAATCTGGTCAACAAGAGCAGCCATACGTGCCACATCAAGCCTTCCATCAGCCCTGGTCAGAACATTGCTGCCGACCTTTACCGCAATCCTGATTTTATTCATTTCCTCTTTCTGATAGTATTTTCCGGGCAGCATCGGCATCTGTTGGATTTACCATGATGCTGACCTGTGCTCCGTATGAAGAGAGGACATTACTCAGCGAATTGTTCATTACCATTACTGGAATTCCGTTGGACTCAAGCAGTCCCCGTACAACCTCTGCCTCAAACATATCTGTAATCAGGACATTGGTCAACCCATCTTTAGCTGCCATATTATTAGATTTTTATTTATGCAAAGGTATAACAAAAAAAACTACCTTTGCGACTGTATGAAACCTATTCTGCTGACATTATTGTCCATTATTCCCTTTCTTGGCTCATTTGCACAGGAAACCGGCAGTAAATCCATCATTGAAAAGGTGGATTCAATCATAATGGATGACAATTCCGTCTCACTTGCCTATGAAGACGGAAGCTACTATTTCGGGCAGATGACAGATTCTGTCAGGAACGGCTACGGCGCAATGGTTTACCCGGACGGAACCATCTACAAAGGAGAATGGCAGAATGACTTATGGCATGGCAAGGGATACATCTCATACCCGGACGGAGACACCTATCTGGGCGAATTCCGCTACAATGTCATGGAAGGTGAAGGCATATATCACTACTCAGACAGTTCCTATTATGAAGGCCAGTGGGAGAACAACATGTACAATGGCCAGGGTACATTCCATTACAGTGACGGAGGCACCTATACCGGAAGCTGGAAAGACGACCACAGACAGGGGCTGGGACTGCTCATATCCATGGATGACCACAAGATATACAGCGGATATTTTTACCATGATGATTACATCGGCACAGACGCAAAAGCATTTGAAGCATTGGAAAAGCTGGGCAACGGAAATCGTGTCATAGAAAAGTTAGAAATCCAGGAGGCCATAAAACCGTCCCCCGAGTTACTGCTGGAGCTCAGTTACTCATCAAAGTTCATGATTGGTGTCGAATGGGGAGGTCTGATCAGCAACAGCTATTGGGGTCTGTCAATGAATTTACCCACATACCAGCCTTTCACTGGAAATGGAGTCCAGGCTACAGACTTCTATGGAGAGAGTTGGACTACAGTGGGATGGGACGATTATCCAGCAGATGAGAGGACTGAAGGCACCTATACCGCGCTGGTAACGGATTTCAACTACGGACATGAGATCAAGGACAAACTGATTCTGGGCGCGGGATTCGGATTTACCCTGGACTACAAATACAAAAACTGCATTTGCAGTCCACAATATGGCTGTCCCATCTTCTCTGAAGGAGAACAATATTACAAGCAACAGTTTGACAGAGCCAGATTTGATCTGAGACTGTTCATGAAATACAGGAAAGAATTATCCCACTCCACCTATGCAGTAGGAGGCCTGGCCCTATCAAAAGAAGCAGGCCTGACATTCAGTCTAGGCCTGGCTTTCTAATGATATTTCAAGTAACGGATCTTATACCAGATGAGCCACGTTCTCATCGCGGCTTCCTGCAAGGAGATCAATCACCGGAATCTCAATCATTGTGTAGCAACCCGGCTTCTGCAGCATTGCAGCACGTGCCACACATACAAGAATCTGGCCGGTAAGAGCAGGATTGTTGATCTTCATATCAAACTCAAAGAGCTGGTTCTGAGTCTTTCCGCTGACACCCTTGCGCACAAGGTTTACTCCATGGCCCATATCCTTGAGCTCGTCAACAGACTGTACCTGCATTACATGGGTCTCATCATTTACAAAGTATGGATCTGTCTTGATTGCATTTGCAACATCCTCAAACTTATAGCCGTCAAGGAGTTCAATGTAAACCATACGTCTGTGGATTCCGGTTCCTACAGGAATTGTCATTGAAAGAGCATCCTTTACACCTGCCTTTGACTTAACGGCAACGGTGTGTCCCATTGACATGCCCGGGCCAAAGTTTGTATAGCTGATGCCCTTTGGAGCCATTGCCTGCATCAGAGCGCGTACAATAGAGTCAGAACCTGGATCCCAACCTGCAGAAATCACTGCAACCTGACCAGCTTCAACGGCAACCTTCTGAAGTCTTGCACGTGTCTCTGGTATAAGTGTATGAATATCAAAGCTGTCAACAGTCTTGATACCAAGAGGAAGAATCTTTGTTGCGTACTCCTCACAGCTGCGGCTAGGCACTGCCAGAATAGCCACATCGGGCTTTACTGAAAGTTCTGTGATATCCTTGACAACCTCAAGTCCTGCCAGTTCTGCTGGACAATTCTGGTTACCGTTCCTGCGTACTACGCCTGCAATCTCAAAATCCGGAGCTGTCTGAAGAGCCTCCAGTACATAGCGGCCAATGTTTCCATAGCCTACAATTGCTGCTTTAATCATGGTTGTATTTGTTTATTTAAGTGTTATTCTACTGTCTTGTCTGTAATTTCCCAACCGGTAATGGTTGATATATAAGGAATCAGGGCGTATGCCAGTTTCTTGTGTGCCTTATAGTTAGGATGCCAGTCTGCTCCAAGTTCAGTGTCATTGTTGAGATGAACTGCCTCAAAAAGACCGTCGTAATAGACATTCTGGTATCCGCAATCCTCAGCAATCTCACGGACATACTCAAACATGATAGGATCTGCCTTTGACGACACGCACAGGATTGGATGGTTATCTCCGTAGTTCTTCTTGATCTGACGGATCAGCTTCATGTAGTTCTGTTTGAATGCGCTTCTGGTAGGCTGTCGGTTTGTAGAGAAATCGTTGGTTCCCAGATAGATCATGGTCATGGCAGGAACAAGCTGTCCCGGAGTCCAGTTATTGTTGCGCACATTATCATATACACCGGCATAGCGGTCAGGCATGTGCCAACCCTTACCTGAATCATTATAGTTTCTTGCAATTCCCTGACCTGAATGTGAGATTGTCATGTAGTCTGCACCGAAATAGCGCGCAATGATTGCACCGTAAGCCTTTGCAGGATTCTGGGTTTCAGGAGTATATGGATTTGAAGAGACGCTGTTTTCCGAGCCATATCCGCAAGTATAGGAATCACCCACGAACTCAATCAGACGGCTCTTCAACGGTTCTGCCTGAAGAAGCTGGCCATTTGTGTGGAAACTTGCAATGGTTGCGATGCCCTGATCGCCCTCAGTCCTTTTCTGTATCATTACAGTATGCTGTTTTTTCCTGGAACTCTTGAAATCGGCAGCATCGGCAATCACCACAAGGGTATCTTTGGAATTCACGCATATCACCTTGTCCGGATCGGCAGAAAAGTCACTGTCAATCCATACATTGAAATAGTCCTTGCGGGTATCCGATGCGGTAATGGCCAGATAGTTACCCTCAAAAGCCAGACGTACATAGGTGGCGCTCCAGTCAAACGAGACTGTTCCGTCCTTGACTTCTGTCCTTCCAATGAACACTGCCCTGCTGTCATCGGCAGGAGTTATCGTCTCAGCAAGAGCTGAAACAGAAGACACAGCAGCAAGAAGGGCTGCCAAAAGAAATCTACTTTTCATTATATCAATAGTTCAATACTTCCAAACGGGCTTTCTCCTGAGCGGCAATCACGCGGTCACACCACGCATCGAACTCAGGGTCTTCTACCTGGTACTCAGGGTGTTTCAGGATATTCTCGATGCACATTCTGACGCCCTGGTCAAAGCGTACCGTAGCGCAGAAATCCGGAACTGCACTCTTGAGTCTGGAGCAGTCAAACACAACGCTGCACGCCTTGTCTCCAATCAGACTGCCAAGGTAGTCATTTTTTCCGGCACCTGCCAGAAATGAGGAAGAAACATAATAGGGTTTAAGTTCTACTCCAAGTGCATCGGCAATTGCCTGATATGCCTGATTCCAGGTCACAGTCTCTGAAGACATGATCTGGAAAGCCCCTCCAATTGCATGAGTATTTCCCATAAGGCCCACAAAACCCTTGGCAAAATCAGAATTATGGGTAAAGGTCCACAGAGAAGTACCGTCACCGTGAATTATCACCGGCTTTCCTTCAATCATTCGCTTAACGACCTGCCAACTACCCTTGCTTCCGTGGACTCCAAGAGGAATGGAACGTTCATCGTAGGTATGGCTTGGACGGATTATCGTTACCGGGAATCCCTTTTCACGGTACATTTTCATAAGAAGCTCCTCACAGGCAATCTTGTTGCGGGAGTATTCCCAATACGGATTAGCCAATGGGGTGCCTTCATTGATTATGTAATTTCCTAGCGGTTTCTGGTAAGCCGATGCGGAACTGATGTACATATATTGCCTGGTACGACCGGCAAAGAGACGGTAATCACGCTCTACCTGAGACGGTAAAAAGCCGATGAAATCGGCAATTACGTCAAAAGACATGCCTTCTGTAGCCTTTGCTACGGCAGACTCGTCCTCAACGTCAGCCACTATGGAGTGGACACCCTCAGGAACAACCTGATTCCGGTTGCCACGGTTCAGAAGATAGAGTTCCCAGTCGGGCATTTCAGACAATTTGCGTGTGATGGCTGCACTTATTGTCCCTGTGCCGCCAATGAAGAGGGCTTTTTTCATGAGGTCAGTAATGTTTTTTTGTAACTGGACGCGAAGATAGTGATTTTTCCTGAACCGATTCCGCACGCGCGTACACAATAAATAAAGGCATCACACGTTATTAATTCACTATAGACAGGACTATGATTGAATTCATTCAGGGAAAGATTGACCAGCTGACACCAGGTACAGCTGTAATTGAGACAAAAGGAGGCGTAGGCTATCTGCTGAACATATCTCTGTACACCTACTCCGCAATACAGGGAAAAGAGGAGGTCAGACTCTGGGTCCATGAGGCCATCAGGGAGGATGCATACGTACTCTACGGCTTTGCAGACAGACAGGAGCGCGAACAGTTCCTGCTTCTGATTTCAGTATCAGGCATCGGAGGAGGTTCTGCCAGGATGATTCAGTCGGCCTTCTCGCCGCAGGAGCTGCAGGACATCATCAGCAGCGGAAACGACAAGCTGCTGAAACAGGTCAAGGGTATTGGTCTGAAGACAGCCCAGCGAATAATCGTGGACCTGAAGGACAAGATAGGAATCTCTGCAGCAGAGACCGGAGTCACGGCAAGTGCACCGAAAGGAACAGCCAGTTCAGAGGTTATGGAAAGCGCAATATCGGCTCTTGTCATGCTGGGATTCCAGCAGGGAGCATCGGCCAAGGTCGTACAGGCCATACTGAAGAATACGCCCGATGCAAAGGTTGAAACAGTAATCAAGCAGGCTCTGAAACAACTCTGAAAAGGCCGTCATGGGCAGGTTCTTACGTCAAATATCAATTCTTCTGGCAGGACTTCTATTACAGATTGGAGCCCCGGGCCTGCTGCACGCCCAGGAAGAGGTGACGGAATATGACGAGAACCTGAATTCGTACAAGGTAGGCACAAAGATTGGAGACCAGTTCCTGGAAACTCCATCCCTGATGAGTCCGCTTGAGTTCACCGACTGGAGCATCAGACGCTCCATGCAGTCATATTTCCAGAACAGGAACAGGAAGGAATTCCAGGAAGCCGGACAGGAGAAGTTTGACTTCACCGACATGAAGTTTGACCTGGGACCTGCCGAGAAGATCTTCGGCCCGGGAGGCGTCCAGGTCAAGACCAGCGGATCTGCAGCGCTGAAGCTGGGTGCAAACAGGAACGTGGTGAACAATCCGTCACTCTCTGCCCAGAACCGGAAGACATTCGGATTTGATTTTGACGAGCAGATCACGCTGAACATGACCGCCAAGGTGGGTGACAAGGTCAACATGAACCTGAACTACAACACAGAGGCCACGTTTGACTTCAACTCAAGAAAGATAAAGCTGCGTTATGAAGGAAAGGAGGACGAAATCATACAGCTTCTTGAGGCTGGCGACGTCAGTTTCCCGACAAACTCATCGCTCATAAACGGAGCAACATCGCTGTTCGGTCTCAGGACTGACCTGCAGTTCGGAAAGCTCTCACTGCAAACTGTCATATCACAGAAAAACACCTCTTCATCGACAGTCAGTTCCAAAGGAGGAGAGCAGCTTACGGACTTTGAGATCGATGCCAGCGACTATGACGAGAACCGCCATTTCTTCCTGGCACACTATTTCAGGGACACCTATGACCACAACATGTCCATGCTGCCGACCGTCATCTCTGGAATAAACATCACCAGGATTGAAGTCTGGATCACAAACAAGAGAAGCAGTTACGAGAGTCCAAGGAACATTGTGGCCTTCACGGACCTGGGCGAGTCCGCCCACATCAGCAACGGCATGTGGAATCCCCAGGGAGGGCCTCAGCCATACAACGGAGCAAACAACCTGTATCAGACAATCAACTCGTCATATCAGGAGATCAGGGACATTGACAAGGTGGCATCGGTACTGGGAACCGTCATGAGCGGCAGCAACGACTATGAGAAGATTGCCAACGCCCGCAAGCTGGCCAGCACGGAATACACCCTCAACAGCGCACTGGGATACATCTCGCTGAGGACTACGCTTGCATCGGACGAGGTCCTGGCAGTAGCCTACGAATACACCTACGCGGGAAAGACGTATCAGGTAGGTGAATTTTCATCAGACAATCAGGATTCAGACCAGTCCCTGATTCTGAAACTGCTGAAATCAAACTCAAATTCACCGGGTTCAGGCACTTGGGACCTCATGATGAAGAACGTCTATTCCCTGGGAACAGGAAGTCTGAGCAGGAACAGGTTCAAGTTGAACATCTACTATGCAAGCGACAGTACCGGAACAAGCATCACATACCTGCCTGAGCCCGGTCTGAAGAGCCAGACTCTTCTGAAGATGATGAATCTGGACCGCCTTGACGACAACCAGTCTGCCCATTCAAACGGCCAGTTTGACTACATAGAAGGATATACCGTACTTTCTCAGTCAGGAAGAATCATATTCCCTGTAGTTGAGCCTTTCGGCAGCCACCTGAGAGAAGTGATTCCGGACCCTGCAACCGCAGAGCGTTATGTATTCCAGGAACTCTACGACTCCACAAAGACCGTTGCAAGACGCATTGCTGAGAAAGACAAGTTCCTTCTGGGAGGCCAATATTCCGGATCCTCAAACAATGAGATCATGCTTGGCACCAATCAGGTTCCACGCGGTTCCGTAAAGGTTACCGCAGGAGGCGTCCTGCTGGTTGAGAACACAGACTACATGGTTGACTACAGTCTGGGAAAGGTAACGATCATCAACCAGAGCATCATCGATGCGGGAACAGACGTGAGCGTATCACTTGAGAGCAACCAGACCTTCAGCATGCAGCGCAAGACAATGGCTGGAGTCAACTGGGCGTACGACTTCTCAAAGGAGTTGCAGGCTGGAGGTACCATAATGCATCTGAACGAGAAGCCTCTAACCAGCAAGGTGGCCATGGGCGACGAACCGCTGGTCAACACCATGTGGGGGCTCAACCTGAACTGGAAGCATCAGAGTCAGGGAATCACGAACATCATTGACATGATTCCGTTCGTCAATGCAACGGTCCCTTCACAGATAAAGTTCCAGGCGGAATTTGCCCAGCTGATTTCTGAGGTGTCAGGCAGGGTGCAGGGAAATGCATCGTACATTGATGACTTTGAGCAGGCCGAGACCGGCATCGACATCAGTTCACCTTCACGCTGGACCCTGGCATCGATTCCTCAGGGTCTGAGATACTCGGACCTGACCAACGACATACGTACAGGGTTCAACCGTGCGCTGTTCAACTGGTTTACCATCGACCCGCTTTTCACAAGAAGGAATTCATCACTTACTCCAGCCCATCTGAAAAGTGATCTGGACCAGCTCTCAAACCATTTTGTACGTGAAGTCTATGAGCGTGAGCTCTACCCCAACAAGGAGTCCACATCAAGTGAGTCAACGACACTGTCCGTCCTGAACCTGGCCTTCTACCCCGATGAGCGTGGCCCATACAACCTTAACCCTGACCTGACCACGGACGGAAAGCTGACAGACCCTCAGTCAAGCTGGGGCGGAATCATGCGGAGTCTGACAACGACAGACTTTGAGACGGCCAACATTGAGTACATGGAGTTCTGGATGCTTGACCCGTTCGTATATGACAGGAGTGTCAGCGGCGGTGATTTCTACATCAACCTGGGTGAGGTTTCTGAGGACATTCTGAAAGATGGCAAGAAATTCTTTGAGAATGGTCTTCCGACAGACGACGATCCTTCAAGATACACAGAGACGGTCTGGGGTAGAGTTCCAAACACCACAAGCCTTGTTTATGCCTTTGACAACAGCGATGCTGCCAACAGGGCAAGGCAGGATGTCGGCCTGAACGGTCTCAGTTCCGACGAGGAACGGAACTTCCCTACCTATGCAGACTACCTGGCACAGATCAGGGGACGTGTCTCTGACGATGCTTACCAGAAGATCTACCAGGATCCTTCAGGAGACACATACCACTATTACAGAGGTTCGGATTATGACGAGCAGAAGATGTCAATCCTGGACCGCTATCGCAGTTACAATGGAACGGAAGGAAACTCTCCGAACTCGGGTGACACCAATGAAGCCTTCAATTCTTCTTCACGTACCACCCCTGACGTAGAGGATGCAAACACCGACTACACCCTTGATGAGTATGAAAAGTACTTCCAGTACCGCATATCACTGCGTCCGTCAGACATGGTGGTAGGCCGCAATTTCATCGTGGCCAAGCGCCAGTACAAGGCAAAGCTACGCAACGGAAATACAGAGACGGTTGACTGGTACTGTTTCCGCGTGCCAATAACCGGATATGAGAAGGTGGTCGGTTCAATCCGCGATTTCAGTTCTATCAGATTCATCCGTCTGTACATGACCGGCTTTGACAGTGAGACACATGTCAGGCTGGGAACATTTGAACTGATGACAAGCCAGTGGAGAATTTACGAGCAGGCCATTGCAAGTGCATCCAACAAGACGCCAAGAATCTCAGGAACCATCAGCGCAGCATCGGTCAACATTGAAGAGAACGGTGACCGCGAGCCTGTCAATTACGTTGTTCCACCTGGAGTGACCAGAATTCTTGACCCAAGCCAGACCCAGCTAGTCCAGGACAACGAACAGGCCATGAGCATCAAGGTAGAGAAGCTTGATGCAGGAGAGTCACGCGCCATCTACAAGAAATCTGCCCTTGACCTGCGCAAGTACCAGCGCATCCAGATGTTCACTCACGCAGAGAGCCTGATAGACGATGCTACCGGCATTGCCAACGGAGAGATGTCTGTATTCGTCAGACTGGGATCTGACTATACCAGCAATTACTACGAGTATGAGATTCCACTCTCAGTTACTCCTGCCGGATTCTACAACAAGGACAACGAGAGTTCAAGACGTGAGGTCTGGCCTGCTGACAATATGCTTGACATCTCATTTGACATTCTGACAGAGGTCAAGAACCAGAGGAACAAGTTGCGCAACAGCGGCAACTCAGAGGTTACTCCAAATGTCATCTACAGCCAGTATGACCCGAACAACCCGGCCAACCGTGTAAGTGTCATAGGTAATCCTTCTGTAGGCAACGTCAAGGCAATCATGATTGGCGTCAGGAACAACTCGCTTGGAGTCAGGTCAGCAGAGGTATGGGTAAATGAACTCAGGCTGGTAGGCTATGAGAGCCACGGAGGCGAGGCTGCACGCGGCAGTCTGAACCTGCAGCTGTCTGACATTGCCACCGTTGACCTTAACGGCCAGTACAGCACGGCTGGTTTCGGTGGCCTGGAACAGGGTGTGTCACAGCGTCGTATGGATGACTACTACAGGTACTCAGCCACCACAAGCTTCAACATGGGGCGTTTCATCCCTCAGCAGGCACACGTATCGTTACCGGTTTACTACTCAACGACAAAGGAAAGAGTCTCTCCTCAGTACAGTCCATACGACACGGACCTGGAACTGAAGGAAGTGATAGACTCATCTCTGGACCGACAGAGCCGTGACTCCATCAGAAGCATAACCCAGGAGACCAGTTCGCAACGTAATTTCAGCATTACCGGAGCACGCATCGACATCAGTTCAGAGAATCCTATGCCATACGACCCGGCAAACTTCTCATTCAGCTTTGCCCACTCTATTGAGGAGAACAGCGGAAGCACCATTGAGTATGAGACTGACCTTGCATGGAAAGCCGGAATGAGCTACAGCTACTCTACCCCATTTGACGGATGGAGGCCTTTCGGATTCATAAAATACCAGTCCAACTGGCTGAACATACTGAAAGACGTGACTATCAACTTCCTGCCTCAGAACCTGACATTCAACACAGACCTGACCAGGAACTACCACGAATTGCAGGAACGTGACCTGGAGGGATCGTTCGGAGGGGACGGCATCCCTGCAACCTTCTCCCAGCAGTTCTACTGGAACCGCGACCTGTCACTCCGCTGGGATCTGTTCAAGGATCTCAGGATGAACCTGACCACACGTACACAGGCACAGGTTGACGAGCCATACACGCTTGTCAACAAGGACCTCTATCCTGACGAGTACGAATTCTGGAAAGACTCCATCAAGGCCAGTCTCAGAAGCATGGGACGACCGCTTGATTACCAGCAGACATTTACTGCATCATACCAGCTCCCTATCCAGAAGCTGCCTACATTCAACTGGACCCAGTTTGACGTCAGCCTGAATTCCCAGTACGGATGGGACCGTGGAACAGTATATGAAGACGGTTCGTCATACGGAGACATCATAAGCAACCAGCGTACAGTCTCATTCAACGGCAAACTGGACTTCCAGAAGCTCTACGGCAAGAGTGAGTACCTGAGAAAGGTTAACGAGAAATATCAGCCAAAGAACCAGCGCCTCATTACACAGGAAAGAGAGGCCAAGAAACGCCAGAAGCCTAACCCATACCAGAAGGAGATAAAACTGGTTCCTGATTCCACATTCACGATTACTCATAACCAGAACACTCTCAAACCTGTCGTAACGGCAATTCTCAAGGACGGAACAGCATACAAGCTGAAATACAAGAGGCCCGATGCCAATACGATTGAAATCAAGGGCAAGGATTCCGTTACCGTCAAGCTGACTGTCGTCATTGACCCGGAAGAGGTCAACAAGACAGACAGGGTACACCTGTCAGATGTGGTTGACTTCAGTGCCAGGACATTGATGATGGCCCGTAACCTGTCATTCACATACCGGAACACCTACGCCATGAACCTGCCGGGCTTCACTGCCGGAATCAGTTCCTTCGGACAGGGAAGCAGCACAAACACACTGGCTCCTGGACTTGATTTTGCCTTCGGTCTGACAGACGACAGCTACCTTGACAGAGCCCATTCGAACGGATGGCTCATGAACAGTGACAGCGTAGCCTTCAACGCGGCCAGCATGGCAGGCCAGGACCTTCAGATAAAGATGTCCTTGGAACCTGTCACGGAATTCCGCATCGACCTGAATGCAAGCTGGACCCGGAATGCCTCAAACACAATACAGTACATGTATGCCGGCATGCCTACATCGAGGAGCGGAAGCCTGACATTCACGACCATAACCATAGGAAGCGCATTTGAAGCACGCAACAACAGGAATGGCTACGCATCAGCAGCGTTTGACCGGTTCATCGGTAACCTTGACCGCATCCAGCAGCGCATTGAAGAGGGCTATTCCACTACGCGCTACCCTGCAGAGAGCAGCCTGGCAGGACAGCTCTACGACCCTGCAAACGGATCGGTCAGCAAGTACTCTGCAGATGTCATGATTCCTGCATTCCTGGCAGCATATTCTGGGCGCGATGCTTCAAGGAGTCCTCTGACACTGTTCCCGCAGATGCTCTCAATCCTGCCTAACTGGACCGTCTCTTATGCAGGACTGGCCAAGCTTCCTTCCATGCAGAAGTACTTCAGGAGCTTCAACATCAACCACAGCTACAAGAGTGTCTATTCAATGGGCAGCTACAACACATTCTCCAGCTACATGGAATGCATGGATGGACACGGATTCATTGAAGACGTGACAACCGGAATACCGGTTCCAAGCAGCATGTACGATATCAGCTCCGTTTCAATAAACGAGAACTTCTCTCCACTGATTGGAGTTGACATGACCTTCAACAGCGGCATCACTGCCAAGCTTGAGATCCGCAAGAGCCATACCATGAACCTGTCCATGTCTGCCGTCCAGCTGGTTGAGACCACGTCTGATGACCTGGTAGCAGGAGGCGGTTACAAGATTGTCGGCCTGACCATGCTGGGAGCAAGACCGGGAACAGGGCGCAACAAGGTAAGCAATGACCTCAACCTGGCATGTGACAAATCATACAGGAACCAGAGTGCCCAGTGCAGGAACATTCAGAACCTGAACACCCAAGCAACCAGCGGAAACCGTGCGGTAAAAGTCTCTTTCCAGGCAGATTACACCTACAGCAAGATGATGACCCTGAACTTCTACTACGACTTCCAGAACAACTTCCCTCTGGTATCAACGAATTCATACCCGACGTCAACCCATGACTGCGGATTCACCATAAAATTCCAATTGACTAGATAAACACCTGAACCTATGAAGAACCGAGAGTATTTTGGAAACCGATTTGGAGTACTGGTAGCACTTGCCGGATCTGCCATCGGACTGGGCAACATGTGGAGATTTCCATACCTAGTAGGACAGAATGGCGGTGCCGCTTTCATAATAATCTACCTTCTGCTGCTATTCTTCATCTGCCTTCCTGTAATGATATCAGAATTCCTGATTGGAAGGCGCACCCATGCAAATGCATTCCGTGCATTCCGCCATCTGAACGGAAAGAAGACCGGATGGGATGTAATCGGCATATTTGCAGTTCTGGCTGCAGTCTGCATACTCTCCTTCTATTGCGTTGTAGGCGGCTGGACGGTTAAATACTTCATCCAGTCATGCGCCATGACCTTCAACACCCCGGGTATGGATTACAGTTCATACTTCTCTGGATTCATAAGCGCTCCGTTCCAGCCACTCTTCTTCACATTCATTTTCCTAGGCATGACCGGAGGCATCATAGCAGTTGGTGTAAAGAACGGAATAGAGAAGTTCTCAAAGGTGATGATGACCGTGCTGTTCGTACTGGTTGTCCTCATTGCCATACGCTCGCTCACGCTCCCAGGGGCATCCGATGGCATTCGCTACCTTCTGATTCCAGACTTCAGCAAGGTGAACGGACACACCATAGTTGCAGCCTTGGGCCAGGCCTTCTTCTCAATAAGCATAGGCTGCGGTACAATCCTGACATACGGATCCTACGTAAAGGACTCTGAGAACATAGCGCTCACATCGGCTTACACCGCCCTGATGGACACCTTGTTTGCCATGATAGCCGGCATCGCCATCATTCCGGCGGTCTATGCCATTGCCTACATGAACGGATATGCCCCAGAGATCAATGCCGGACCGGGACTGGTATTCATAACATTGCCAGGCGTATTCAAGGCGATGCCTATGGGTAATCTGATATCCATAATCTTCTTCCTCTCACTCATGCTGGCAGCCCTCACATCGTCCATCTCACAGATGGAGTCATTCGTGGCATATCTTATTGAAGAGGTGGGAATCAGCAGAAAGAAAGCTGCCCTGACCAGTTTCGGCATCAGCATAGTACTTGGAACCTTCTGTTCCCTGTCACAAGGTGTCCTTTCTGACGTACACCTGTTCGGAAAGAACATATTTGACTTCTTTGACGCAGTTTCATCGAACGTCCTCATGACATTCGGAGGACTGCTCATGGTCATCTATGCTGGATGGAGGATGAAAAAGTCAGACTATCTTGACGAACTGAGCAACCATGGCAACACCACGATGCCGCGATGGCTGCTGGAACTGATATGTTTCCTGGTGAAATACGTTGCCCCACTGGGCATCATTGCCATCATAGCCAGCAATTTATTGGGCTAAGGCGGCATCGGACTTCTGGCGGTTGTTCTGGATGAATTCAAGTTTCCTCTCAGCCTCGGCCCTGACCTCATTACACTCATTGATAGAATTCAGCAGAAGAGACAGTTCATATAGCTGGGCAATGGCCTTGCGGTCCTGTGAAGTCATTGAATACTCCACAGATCTCTCACCCTTTAGAGTCACCACTATCGGTGAAGAGCTGTTCATGGCAATGAACTGGGCAACGCCGCCGTCAAGACCGGCCGTAAAGTTGCACTTCTCATAGCAGATGTCAAGATCCTTGAATTCATATACATCGTCTGACACCGGAGAATCCAGGTAGGTCTCTCCTGAAGTGACCCTGATTGATTTATGATGAATGTGGGCCGATGCACTGAAATTTGAGATCAGGCTCATCTTGCCCTTCTCATCAACCTGGGCACGCAGATAATTGCGCCCTATGTTATCGTCAACTGCCTGGGATGCGATTGTAAAGAGCCCCATATCCATGTACTGCTCATCCTTCTCATATCTGTAACGGGAGCGGATCTGCTCAAACTGCTGCTGCAGCAGAACCATGACACTGTCCTGATAGCTTATGCTTCTGAGCTGTTCGGCAGTCTCAATATCCTGCATGAGTCTAATAGCCGCCTTTCTTGCGTCAAAAGCCTTTGGGCACTTCACCTTAAGACTGTCAATCCGCAACTTGGCCGATGCATACTGTCCATTCTCAAGGTCAACCCTTGCTGCTTCAAGATACCTCTCAGCCTCCTTCTGGACACTCTTTCCACATGACATCAGTACACTGGCCAGTACAAAGGCATATATGACTCTCTTCATTTTCTACAGGCTTTTTCAATTACAGCACAAAAGTACTCTTTTTTAGCGCCAATTGAATTCAGAAAGCTTAACTTTGTACACTTGAAAAAGCATACCACCCAATGAAGATATACTCCGACAGAGAACTAGCAGAGAAACTTGACAGCCGTGTTTTCCGTCTGTTGTCAGAAACAGCAGACCAGATGGGACTTGAGTGTTACGTAGTAGGTGGCTATGTAAGAGACCTGTTTCTTGAGAGACCCAGCAAGGACATAGACGTTGTTGTGGTTGGAAGCGGCCTTGAGATTGCAAAGGCATTCGGCAAGAAACTTGGCAAGGGAACCAGTGTCAGCCTTTTTAGGAACTTTGGTACTGCACAGGTCAAGCAAGGGTCTCTTGAAGTGGAATTCGTAGGAGCCAGAAAGGAATCATATCACCGTGAATCGCGTAACCCGATTGTAGAAGACGGTACTCTTGAAGACGACCAGAACAGGCGTGATTTCACCATCAATGCCATGGCAATCTGCCTGAACGGGCCACGTTTCGGAGAGTTGGTAGATCCGTTCAACGGCATACAGGACCTTCAGGATGGCCTGATACGCACCCCGCTTGACCCGGACATCACATTCAGTGACGACCCGCTCCGCATGATGCGATGCATCAGATTTGCCACCCAGCTGAATTTCTTCATTGAAGACCAGACCTTCTCGTCACTTGAGAAGAACCGCGAACGCATCAGCATAATATCAAAGGAAAGGATAGCAGAAGAACTGAACAAGATACTGCTCTCACCTATTCCGTCAAAAGGATTCATTGATCTGGACCGATGCGGTCTGCTTCAGCTCATTTTCCCAGAGCTGGCCTCACTCCAGGGTGTAGAGACAATCAAGGGTCGTGGACATAAGGATGTCTTCCTGCATACGCTGACTGTACTTGACAACGTAGCATCAAAATCAGGATACCTGTGGTTAAGATGGGCTGCACTGCTCCATGACATAGGCAAGCCACGCACAAAGAGATGGGACCCACAGCATGGATGGACATTCTACAGCCATAACATTGTAGGAAGCCACATGGTTCCACAGATTTTCCGCACAATGAAACTGCCTTCAAATGAGAAGATGAAATATGTGCAGAAGATGGTGGATCTGCACATGCGTCCAATCAACATTGTCGATGACATTGTAACGGATTCTGCTGTAAGAAGGCTTCTGTTTGACGCCGGTGACGACATTGAGGACCTGATGCTCCTCTGCGAATCAGACATCACCTCACGCAATGAGCAGAAGAAGCAGCACCTTCTTGACAACTTCAAGGTAGTACGCGAAAAGCTGAAGGACCTTGAGGAGCGTGACCGCGTGCGTAACTTCCAGCCACCGGTTGACGGCACGGAAATCATGCAGGTATTCAACCTTCCTCCTACAAAAGAGGTGGGTGAACTCAAAGCTTTGATCAAGGAGGCAATCCTTGACGGCATCATTCCCAATGAACACGATGCCGCCTTGGAATACGTCAAGCAGAAGGCTGCTGAAAGAGGAATCTATCCTAGTGGAACAGCCTTATAATGTCATTCATGTTGGCAAACAGCATCAAGGCCAGAAGAATTGCCATTCCCACAGTATTTGCCCTTTCCAGGAACTTGTCACCAGGCTTACGTCCTGAAATGACCTCAACAATGAGGAGCAGGACATAACCTCCATCCAGAGCCGGAATCGGCAGGATATTCATGAATGCAAGAATGATTGAAAGGAATGCAGTCATCAGCCAGAATGCATGCCAGTTCCACTTTGAAGGGAAGATGCTACCTATTGTGGCAAAACCGCCCAGAGAGGTTGCGCCCTCTTTTGTGAATACATAACGGAAATCGCTCACATAGCCCTTTAGAGTATTCCAGCCATAGGCTACACCTGCAGGCAATGACGAGAAGAAGCCATACTCAAGCTCCTTGTAATTGTACTCCCTTGTAAAATGGCTGATTCCTATCCTGAAATCAGCATCGGCAGTAACCGTCAGTGTATCAAGGCCTGCACCAGGACGGCTGATTACCATTTCAAGGTCATGTGACACAGCCAGCAGGTCTGCAGCAGCCTTCTCTCTTGCAAGAGCCTGCTGGAAACGGTTCCAGGTCTCTGCTGGACGTCCTGCAACTGTCAGGATAGTATCACCAGGCATCATACCAGCCTTCATGGCACCGCCATCAGCAAACACGCTGTCAACAACCATCGGGCTGTATATAGCAATGAAAGCCTCCTGACGGGTAAAGTCAAACAGAGACAGTTCCTCAGGCATATCCAAGGTAACCTCCTTTCCGTTCCTCAGGACAGTAACCTGCTTTGCCTTGGCAATAGCACGATACAGGTCAGAGTCATACTTGACAGCAGGTTTTCCGTCTGTGGACAGGATTATATCCCCGTCAGCAAAGCCCATCTGTCTGGCCTGTTCATTGAATTCGTAGCCATAGGCAACCTCTGTGGCAGGAATATAGCTGTCACCCCACTTGCAGAGTACCATTGCATAAATGAAGAAAGCTAGCAGAAGATTGAACAGTACGCCACCTACCATGATGAGAAGCCTCTGCCAGGCCGGTTTTGTACGGAACTCCCAAGGCTGTGGATCCTGCTGCATCGTGGCCATATCCATAGATTCATCAACCATGCCGGCAATCTTGCAGTATCCGCCGAATGGAATCCAGCCCACACCGAACTCGGTATTGTCCGGATACTTGCGCCAGTCATCTTCAGGAAGGGTTTCCAGGTCAACAGGCTTGTATGTAATCTCCTCCTTACCCTCAAAGTTGAAGCGTTTCTCTTCTGTATAGCTCTCTTCAACGTTTCTTGAAAAGAACCTGACCTGCAGACGGCCGTTCACTCTCTTGACGCGAACCAGAGAGAAATTCGGGTTGAAGAAAGCATAGAACTTCTCAACCCTTACCTTGAAGAGTTTTGAAAAGAGGAAATGTCCTCCTTCATGAATTACTACAAGTATTGTAAGTGCAAGTATAAGCTGCAGGAGCTTTATAAGGAATGTTGGCATATCTTTCTAAAGAATTATCTGTTAATAAGGTTGCTTGCAAACTCACGCGTTGCAGCATCAATTTCAAAATAGTCATCCAGTGAAGGACTGGCACAGAACGGCATATCCGCCATGGAACGTTCTATCACGTCACTCATCTCAAGGAATCCGATGCGGTCCCTGAGGAATGCCGCAACGCAGACCTCATTGGCTGCATTAAGGATACATGGCATGTTTCCACCCTTCTCAATGGCCTTGTAGGCAAGTGCCAGATTGCGGAATCGTGTCTGGTCCGGTTTCTCAAACGTAAGGGATCCTATCTCAGAGAAATCAACTCTTGGGAAGCTGGAATCAAGACGCCTTGGATATGAGAAAGCGTACTGGATAGGCAATCTCATGTCAGGAGCGCCCAGCTGGGCCTTGACGGCACCGTCTGAGAACTGTACCATGGAATGGACAACAGACTGAGGGTGTACAACCACCTGAATCCTGTCATACGAGACACCGAAGAGCCACTTGGCCTCAATAACCTCAAAGCCCTTGTTCATCATCGATGCGGAATCAATGGTAATCTTGGCACCCATATCCCAGTTTGGATGCTTCAGTGCCTGCTCCTTGGTCACAGTTGCCAGCTGGTCCATTGAGAAAGTCCTGAACGGGCCACCGCTTGCAGTAAGGATAATCTTCTCAACACTGCTGCCACCCTCTCCTGCAAGGCACTGGAATATTGCGGAATGCTCAGAATCTACAGGGAGGATAGGAGTCTTGTACTGCATGGCAAGCTCTGTTATCAGCTCTCCTGCCACCACCAGAGTCTCCTTGTTTGCCAGGGCAATTGTCTTGCCGGCCTTTATTGCCTCAATGGTAGGTCTGAGACCGGCAAAGCCCACCATCGATGCCAGCACAATGTCAATCGGCTGGGAAGTCACCACCTGACAGAGCGCATCGGCACCGGCATAGACCTTCATAGGAAGATCTGAAAGTGCATCTGAAACTTTTCTGTAATGGGCTTCATTAGCAATTACAACCACCTCAGGACGGAAACGTCTGGCCTGCTCAATAAGCAGGTCTGCACTGTTGTTGGCAGTAATGGCATAAACCTGATACTCTTCAGGATTTGAAGCTATTACATCAAGGGCCTGGGTTCCGATTGAACCGGTTGAGCCCAATATTGCAATCTGTTTCACTAGAATACTATGTATCTTTCCGGATCCAGCGGCTGACCTGAATACCAAAGTTCAAAATGAAGATGAGGTTTCTCAGCCTTGTTCTGGTCAGTCTTGATTGACAGACCAATAACCTCACCCGCCTTAACTTTCTCTCCCTGCTTCTTCAGCACGGAAGAACAATTCTCATATATAGACAGCACATCACCGCTGTGGGCGATGCAGGTCACATATCCCGCATGTGGAGTAAACGTACTCATCACCACGGTTCCGTCAAGAACCGCAACCACACTTGAATTCGGATTGGTAGCAATGTCAACTCCATAATGGTTCATCTGGGCATCGAACCTTGTAACCACCACTCCGGGGGCCGGTCTCAGGAAGTTCAGGGTACTCAATCCGGTAACGGTCTGTGACTGGTTTGAGATATTGTAACGTTCCCGTTCCTCATACTGATTGCTGAAACTGCGCTCCAGGTCCGATGCCTCAGGAATCTGCTGTTCACGGACTCTTGTCAGAGAGTCAACGGTATAGACAGTATCAGCGCTGATGCGTCCCAGAAGAATATCCTGCAGATTCCGGACATAATGCTGCTGAATAGCCATGATCTGTTCCAGGGAGTCAACTCTTAGAGCATCGTCAACCATCTGCTGTCTGGCTGCATATTCACGGTCTGTCTTATGCAGCTGTCTTGGAGAATGTTCATACAGATAGAGTGTAAGTCCGGCAACCGACAGGATTGCAGCCACGGAAAGAATAACGGCCTTGAGACGTGACATCTTCAAGTGCATTACGCGGCGCAGTTCATCCTCATTCACAAAGTCCACCCTGTAACTGAAGACCAGCCTCTGCCAGAATGACTTCTGGCCGGCAGTACGTCTGATTTTCCGAAGACTTTTCATTCCTGAATATCAAGCAATCCTTCCGGAAGGTTAAACATTATTTCCCTGTTCTCTGCATCCAGTTCCTCAATCCACTCCCTGTTGGCAGGAATGATCATCTCACGGCCACGGTTACGGACCAGGAAAAGGACATTCGGAGTGGAATCATCAATATCCTCAATCAATCCCAGGAATCCCTCAGTGCTGTCGGTTACCTTGAATCCGATGAAGAAATCCCAGGAATCCGGTTCCTCACTCACTGCCGGCAGATATTCCTGCGGAAAGTAAACAGCCACTCCCTGAAAACGTCTTGCTGCCTCAACAGAATCTATGTCACAGAACTTTACCAGCAGCACATTGGTGCTCTTGTCTCTTACAGACTCCAGAAAGAAAGGCACCAGAATGCCATCCATGTCACAGACAAGATAGGGAGATTCATCCCCATCAATCACACGTCTGTCCAACGTCAGCACCATCTCACCGCCTACTCCATGGGGCTTGGTAAGCGTACCTATCCTGACTACCTTCTCTCTTTCTATCATATCAATCCTGTCTGAGAATGCTGGCACCAAGCATGTTCAGTCTCTTGTCAATATCCTGATAACCTCTGTCTATCTGGCCAATATTGTCAATACGGCTCACTCCATTTGCACTCATGGCTGCAATCAGCATGGCGATGCCCGCACGTATGTCCGGCGACGTCATGCGTCGGGGTTTCAGCTGGAACTGGCGGTCATGACCTATCACTACCACACGATGCGGGTCACACAGAATCAGCTGTGCTCCCATGTCAATCAGGTTGTCCACAAAGAACAGTCGGCTCTCAAACATCTTCTGATGGATGAGCACACTGCCCTTGGCCTGGGTGGCTGTCACAAGAAGCACACTCAGCAGGTCAGGAGTAAGACCCGGCCATGGAGCATCGGCCAGGGTCATGATGGAGCCGTCTATGAACGAATCAATCTGGTAATGGTCCTGGGCAGGAATGTATATGTCATCACCCTGCTGCTGGAACTGGATACCCAGCCTGCGGAAAGCATCGGGGATTATACCCAGATTCTCATAAGAGACATCCTTGATTGTCAGCTCGCTGGCAGTCATTGCTGCCATACCTATGAAACTGCCCACCTCAATCATGTCAGGCAGGATCCTATGTCTTGCGCCATGAAGCTTCTCAACGCCTTCAATCACCAGAAGATTGCTGCCGATGCCCTGAATCCTTGCACCCATCTGGACCAGCATCCGGCACAGTTGCTGGACATAAGGTTCACACGCAGCATTGTATATCGTTGTCTTGCCTTCTGCCTTGACTGCAGCCATGATGATATTTGCGGTACCTGTTACGGATGCCTCATCAAGAAGCATGTAGCATCCCTTCAGATGGTCTGCGCTCAATTCCAGAAAGCCATTGTTGGCCTGATTTATGTCAAACCTGGCTCCCAGGGCCTTGAGGCCGTTGATATGGGTGTCCACCCTGCGACGCCCAATCTTGTCTCCACCGGGTTTGCTTACCACGGTCCTGCCTATTCTTGAAAGGAGCGGTCCCAGAAGCATGACTGAGCCACGAAGGCCGGCACACTTCTCAACCATCCTGGGACTCAGTGCAAACTCGCTGTCAATCTCATCTGCCCTGAACGACCAGATTCCCGGTGACAGCATTGAAACCTTGACACCAAGCAGACGCAGCAGATCAATCAGGTTATTCACGTCAAGAATATCAGGAACATTCTCAACTATCACCTCTTCTTCTGTCAGTAGTACTGCACAGAGAATCTGGAGTACCTCATTCTTGGCGCCTTGAGGAACAATCGTACCAGACAGGCTTCTACCGCCTTCAATAATGAATGATGCCATGGGTTCAGGGGGTTATTTCAATCAGTATCTTCTTTTGTTGTTTCTTCTGCCTCGCTGCTGGAACTGTCGCTGTGACGGTGACGGATTCTGAATGACCTGCAGGTTAAGGCCATCCTCTGACAGTTCTATCTTTCCGTCAGACAGTAACCGTATATCCTGAGCCACACGTCCATCATCGGCCAGCTCCTTATTCCAGGCCAGAAGGTCCTTCTTCATCTGAACGGCAATGAGGCGGACCATCTGCTGTCGGTCCGGTCCCTCCGGCATTCTGCAGGCCTCGGCGATGAGGGCCGGTACTATGCGGCCATAATGACGGAAGCGGATGCCACCCTTAGGATATGACACCGGTTCAGGTTTCTGCTTCTCGGTATCAAGGCGGGTAATCTCAACAGGATAGTCAATATCCAGACCATACCCGGACATGTATGCCAGATGATCCCACAGTTTACCCTGAAAATCAGGCACGTCACGGAGCGTCGGGAACATACTGCCCATGATACTTATGATTGTCTCTGCGCAACGCTGACGCTGCTGGCGGTCACCAAGAGTCATTGCATGCTCAATCATCTCCTGTACAGACCTGCCATACTCAGGCATCGGCAGATTCTCTCTTTGCGTATTATAATTCATCAGATAAGTTTTTTAGGCTTGATTGCAACAAAGTCTTTAAGATAATATGGCTCAAAGTAGGCCACATCCTTGAAATCCTCAGAGCGTACAGACTGCTCGGCAAGAGGGAACATCCAGCGTGCCGACGGAACTATGCCGTCAATGAACCTGGCATTCGGATGAGAGATCACCTCCTTGCATTTTGCAGCACCGTTTCCAAGGAAATACACAGGGTGAGCATCCAGGAATTCCTGATACAGCTCTGGAGTAACCACATCCGCACGTATTTCACGCACCTCATTCAGGGCGCGGTCATAAACTGCAGAATAGACCTCCATACGACGGGCATCGATCATAGGGCAAAGCAATGCATCCTCTTCAAGTTCCTTTTCAAGAAGTACAGGAACGCACAGCAGTTTCAGGGTTGATACCGATATCAGCCTAGTGCCACGGCCATAGCATACGCCCTTAGCCATTGAGACACCGATCCTGAGTCCGGTATATGAGCCAGGCCCTTCACTGACTGCCACATATTCCAGATTGAGCTTATTTTCGTCTATCATGGACAGGGCCTCATCGACCATTACTCCAAGTGAAACCGCATTGTTGCGGCTCTCATGATCCTCCTTCCGGAAGAGCAGGAGTCTGTCCTCACTGACTGCAACGGAACAACCCTCCGTAGCTGATTCAAGATGCAGAATGCAACCCATAAGTGTATATTATCCTCTTAATAACCCACAAATATACTGATTTCTTCGTCACGAAAGGCCCGCATCGCTGCAAAAAGGTTATTTTTGCAACACAAAACAAGAGACAAAGAAGAATGATTCAGTCCATGACCGGATTCGGCAAGACTACAGTCGAATTCCCAAACAAGAAAGTCACAGTAGAGATCAAATCGCTCAATTCCAAACAGCTGGATCTCTCAATGAAAGTGGCATACCAGTACCGCGAACGTGAGATGCAGCTAAGAAGCCTCATCCAGTCAGCCCTGCAGCGCGGAAAAGTTGATTTCAACATATCCGTTGAGATGAAGGCCGCCCAGGATGCCCCACGCGTCAACACAGAAGTCATCAAGGAATACAAGGCACAGATAGACGATCTCCGCAGAGAGTTAGGCCTGACCCCGATAGGTTTCGATGCAGAATCATCTGCCCTTCTCATGCAGTCACTGCTCAGGATGCCCGATGCCATTGCAGTACAGGCACAGTCTATTGAGACTGAAGAACTTGACTCAATTGTCAAGGCAGCCCAGGAAGCTATTGAAAAGCTGACAGACTTCCGCAGACAGGAGGGAGAATCACTCTACCGCATGTTCACAGAGAAGATCAACACCATCAGGGAGCTTCTGGCACAGGTTGAGCCTTTTGAGAAGATGCGCACTGATAAGATACGCCAGAACATTCTTGACCGCTTTGAGCAACTGGCCATTGACTATGACCGCAACCGCCTGGAGCAGGAAATGATCTACTACATAGAAAAACTTGACATCAATGAAGAGAAGATCCGCCTCAGGAACCACCTTGATTACTTCATTGAAACTATGGACAGCCCGATGGATGCCGGAGGACATGGCAAGAAACTGGGATTCATTGCCCAGGAAATGGGACGTGAGATCAACACCCTTGGAAGCAAGAGCAACCAGGCAGAGATGCAGCGTATAGTAGTAATGATGAAGGACCAGCTTGAGCAGATCAAGGAACAGGTCCTGAACGTAATGTAATTCAAGAAGACATGCCAGGAAAATGCATCATCTTTTCAGCACCTTCCGGTTCTGGAAAGTCAACGATAGTAAATTATCTTACAACAAACCATCCTGAACTGAAGCTCAGGTTCTCAGTATCCGCAACCAGCAGGAAGCCACGTGGTCAGGAGCAGGACGGCGTTCACTACTACTTCCTCACAGAAGAGGAATTCCGCCGCCGCATCTCTGACGGAGACTTCCTGGAATATGAAGAGGTCTATGCCGGATGCTTCTACGGAACTCTTAAGAGTCAGGTAGAAGAGAAACTGAACGCCGGTTACAACGTAGTCTTTGACGTTGATGTTGAGGGTGGATGCAACATCAAGAAGTTCTTCGGTGAAAAGGCACTTTCCGTCTTTGTCCAGCCACCATCGGTTGAAGAGCTCAGACGCAGGCTTGAGGGCCGTGGGACAGACAGCAGCCAGATGATAGAGAAGCGTCTTGCCAAGGCAGAGCAGGAGCTGGCCTACGCTCCACGGTTCGATGTAATCATCGTGAATGATGACCTTGATACCGCTCAGCAGGAAACCTTTGAAAAAGTCAGCGAATACCTGAATGCCTGACAAGATCAGAACCGCCATCTACGGTGGAACATACAATCCCGTGCACAACGGTCATCTGGCCGTTGCAAAAGCAGTAATTGAAAGTGGCATGGCAGACGAGCTGTGGCTGCTGGTTACTCCACTGAACCCTTTCAAGAAAGACCAGCAGCTGCTTCCTGACACCATAAGGCTCCAGATGGCCCAACTGGCCGTGCAGGGAGAGCCGGGAATAGTGGCATCGGACTTTGAATTCAGTCTGCCCAAGCCCTCATACACCTACAACACGCTCAAGGCACTTGAAAAGGAATACCCAGAGCGCATATTCTCACTGGTGATGGGTGCAGACAACTGGCCAAAGTTCAGGATGTGGTATCAGGGCGAATACCTGAGCAGCAACTACCAGATAATCATATACCCAAGAGAAGGCTTTGACCTTCCACAGCCGATGCCTGACAACGTCCATGTCCTGGACTGCCCCAGGGTTGACGTAAGCTCCACCCAGATTCGCGAAAGAGTCAGGGAAGGGCTTGACATAGAAAGACTGGTCCCGGCTGCAGTAGCCAGGACCATACACGAAAAATCACTTTATCTTTAATCGGAAACTTTCTCGATAAGGGCAACAGCGTATGCAGAGATGCCCTCTTCACGGCCGGTAAAACCCAGCTTTTCAGTTGTCGTGGCCTTAAGTGAAACGCAATCCTCATCGACCTGCATGACCTTGGCCAGAACGCTCTGCATTTCAGGGATATGCGGGTTCAGCTTTGGACGCTCTGCACATACCGTAGCATCGATATTTCCCACAGCATAGCCCTTCTCTTTCAGTAACCTTACAGTTTCTGCCAGCAGTATCTTGCTGTCAACGCCCTTGTACCTTGGATCCTTGTCAGGAAAGTGGAAGCCAATGTCGCGCAGGTTTGCCGCACCGAGCAGGGCATCGCAGATTGCATGGATCAGCACATCCGCATCAGAATGTCCCAGCAGTCCACGTTCAAACGGGATTCTTACACCTCCAAGCCACAGATCACGTTCCGGTACAAGTTGATGGACATCATAGCCCATTCCTACTCTGATCTTCATATTACAGTCCTTTATCTGCCAAGCATGGTCCTAAGACCTTCAATGTCAAATGATAGAGAGAACCTGAGTGTCTGATCCAGAGGGTTGCTCTGTGAAGTAGAAATCAGGTAAGCCGCATCAAGTGAGAAAGCACTCATCCTGAAACCTGCACCTACAGTGACATATTTACGGTTTCCCTTATACTCGTTCTCATAATGGTATCCGCCACGCACAAAGAACTGGTCATTGTATGCATACTCAGCACCCACACCCCAGTAGATCTCACGCAACTCTTCCTTCAGGCCTCCTGGAGCGTCATGAAACGACTTGAAGATGCCGGAAATAGGTGATACATCATTATAGCCTGTTGACTCAAGCCATGTTGCATATTCTGAAGTGTATCCGAAATTGTCAGATGTGACACCCGGATAGTTCTCCTCCATGAACTGGGCGTATGACGGTTTGGTCGGAACCATCAGCTTGTTGGCATCGGCACTGAACGAAATAGCGTTATACTCATCAATAGGAACCGTGAGCGATGCTCCCAGCCTGAGATTTGTAGGAATGAACTCATTGGTCTGTCCCCCGTCATAAGAGATCTTGCTACCTATGTTTGAGGCATTCAGACCAAGTCCCAGCATGCAGTCACGCCTGCCGACAGTCACATAGCCGTTGCGGTACAGGGCGATATCGGCAGCAAAGGACTTTCCGGCAGATATGTCATCTGCGTAGTCATACTGCAGGTCGGAATAGATGAATCGCAGTCCCACAGCAGCCGAAAGCCTTTCAGAAAGCATTCTGGAATATGCCACATCCAGGGCCATCTCATACGGACGGATTATGTACGGGTCAGCCAGCACCTCGCCCAGACTGAAATAGGTCAATGAGCTGCTTATTGCCGAGTAGGCATCGACCTTGTAGTATCCGGTCAGGTATGCCAGGTCAATATCACTCACCAGCTGGCGCAACCACGGAGTATAATCCAGTGAAAGACCGCCATTTGCCTTTGTGAAAGGATACTTGGCAGGATTCCAGTACTGGTTACAGTTGTCATAGTAAGGATCCGTGGCACAGCCCACATCACCCATTGCACCGGCTCTTGAATCAGGAGCAATTGACAATGACGTCACACCCGTGTACACAGGATTGAAAAGATCCTTCTGGGCCTTACTGCCCATAGGGAGCAGAAGGAGACAGGCTATTGCTGCAATTATCTTGTTTGTTTTCATTCTGTAATTAAAACTCAACTTTTGCTCATTTATTGTATGACTACCAGTTTCCCATTCGCATGACTTGAAGTTACGCCGTCAGTCACCGTAACCTGATAAATGTAGATTCCCTTACGGGCACGTCCTGCGTAGGTGTACAGATTCCAGTCTATCAGGGTAACTCCTGCCGTAGAATTGTCATTCACGCTCTTTTCCCAGACCGGCCGCCCGGTAGAATCAACCACCCTGACAGTCACGCTGACATTTGACACCGGCCTGTCATGACTGATCACGAACGTAGTCTTCTCAGTGGCGGGATCAGCAGATACCGATGCCCGCAGCTGCGGTTTCAGTCCCTTGACCACCTGGAACCCGAGCTGTGCCGATGAAGAGTTGTTGAGGACATCCCATGCCCTGAACATCAGTGTATGCTTTCCTGCCGGCAATTCCGGAAGAGAGAACACTACCCTTCCCCTGGTATAGTCACCCGGTTCCGGCACAAAGTAATGATTCAGATTGAACGTCAGCTCCGGTCTGTTGTCAATGACCAGCAGCAGGTCATGCCCGATGCCGTTTCCACTTGTATTCAAGCCGTCAGGATCAGAGAGCTCCACAACAAGGCATGGAGTACTGTTCACCTGTCCCCAGTATTCAAACTCCGGCGTATTCAGATACAGGCTGATATCCGGACCAAGAGAGTCGCGGTTCAGAGACTGTGAAGTCCCTCCTATCAGGAACTTGTCATAGCTGCAGTTTGCCGAACTCCTCATATCATCTGCAAGAGCATACAGTATCAGTTTTCCACTTTCATCTGAATAGTTGATGTCCATCGGGACAGGGAATTGGAATCTGAATCGGCCGCTCCTTACGGAGTCACTTCCGGAAAAGATGATCCTGTCACGGTCCATGTACTCAAAAGCATCATCCGCATCGTCCGCATTGTTCAGTGTAACTATCTTTCTCTCACTGTCCAGAACCGTCTGGAATACCATACCGCCGAAACCCGGGACCTCAGCCCCTGCCAGATCCTCAATGTGTCCACTAACCGTCACGACCTGACCAGCGCTGACCATTGGATTCTCATCGGCATTTCCCTCTATCTGGAACGAATCAACCACAGCATGATACTCCGCAACGTTCAGCTTCAGGGCAGGATCACCAAGCAGGACATAATGAATCTTGTTCTCACTGTAATCCTGAAGATCAGACGTACCGGTCACCAGCTGTACCTTTGATAGCCTCAGTGCATCTCCCAACGCATATCGTTTCCCCTGATCGTCACAGCTCAGCACATAATCAGAAAACAGCTGGTTGATCTTGGTATTCTGGCTGGAATATACCGTCCTGGCCGTTGACAGCAGACCTATAGCACCACCCTTTGGATTGAGAATGAGATCCTCTCCAATACTCTGCTCAGAGCCGTCAAACGGACTGAAATCACACGATGCCGATATCCAGAACGGCAATCTTGGTGAATCAAGGGCAGACATATCAAACTTGTCAAGCACCAGTTCATGGGACAGGACATCAGGACTTCCGTGACCTACATAGTCAACAATCAGGGCACCCTCTTCAAACTCCCTGAGAAGTTGCGTGGTGACTGTCGGATAACTGTTTCCCGATGCCGTAGCCTCCATCCTGAAGTTATCCCAGTACAGCTTCTTCAGGAGTAATGACGGATGCCTGGTCTGCCATACAGCAGCAACATCCTCGGCATCGCTCATGTGAAGGTTGTTGTCGCCGTCATCGCCCAGCAACAGAATCCTGTTCTGCCAGGCACCTGCATATCTGCCGCTCATGTAGCTCTCTATCTTGTCAACCATTGCCTGAGCCTGGGCAGCAGTCGTAACAGGGAATCGTCCGACACCCAGGTCCACCTTCTCATACAGCAGATTCACACCCTCAGAGTCATCCAGAAGGCCAAAGTAGTCCTCCATGACGTATGACTGGGTGTCACTTATTGAATTCTCTGACTCAAAGCAGAGCAGGTAATCATCCCCATCAACACCTCTCCAGGCAGAAGTCAGCATACGGTTATCCCACGCTCCATCGCCAAAGAGCAGCAGATAACTAGGTGCACGGCCGGACACGCCGGCACGGTCATACAGCATCTTCATGAAACGACGGTACGCTGTGGCATCGGGTGTACCTGATGAAAATTCATTGTATATCTCCTGAGCAGTCACGACCTGCACACACAGACCGTCATACTGTCTGTGCAGATTGGCAAGCCTTTCTGCCTGGGCAGTAATCTTTCCACTGGAAGGGACTATTATGACCATATCAACATCACTCAGCCCATGCAGATTCTGATTCGGAACGGAACCTACCATGACAGGCTCAGGAAAAGTACCCTTGACATCAACTGCCACATACTCTGTTGAGGCAGACACCGCAATCGGGGCAGACAGACAGATGCCCTCAGACAGTTCAGACTCAATCATTGACAAGCGGCCGTCGGCATCGACTGCCCATAGACGGGTATCATCATTGGCACCGGCTACAGCAAAACGGGCGTTTCCTTTCCTGTTTCCGGTCCTGAATGCCGTCTGTGACCCACGCAGTTCCAGACGTCTTTCAAAATTCAACCTGATGTAATCCAGATGCCCGGAGACACCGGCATCCCTTTCATGCTCCAACACCACATCAGTCATGTCAGAGAACATCTTCCTGCAGATAAATGAGGCTTCTGAGACAGATGCCGCCTCATACGACTTGATAGGCTTGACAACGACTGCACCGACCACCTGCAATCCTGCGCGGACTTTCAGTATGCTCTGGGACTTGCTCTTTGCCGAAAACCGTACGGTAACGCGTACGCTGTCACCGGTCATCCCATCCAATGCGAACGGATACCTTCTTGAAGAGCCATTCTGGAAGTCATACTCCTCAAAGAACTGCGAACCGGAATGAGTCCAGCTGAATGCCTCCTTTTCATGAAGGACATAATCAGGATAGCTCTCAACGAGTGTTGCCGCCGATGCCTGCGATTTCATTACCGGTACAGCAGCCGGCTTCAGCGAATCATTGGCTGTCAGGAAATAATACCCGTATTCAGAATAGGTATTCTGTCTCTGTTCATATACTCCTGCGGAATTAACCTTCCAGGAAACAGGTCCTCTTCCATAAAACAGCGCATACCCATTCTCTCTCCATAACGGAATCTCCTCAAGGTCATCAGGAAGTTCATGCAGAGCCCTTTCCGGCAGCACATTACCTCCATATCCATACAGACGGACTTTAGAAGGATTGCTGAACCCCGCACTCTTCAGGAACTTGTCCGTGAGCTTATACACACCGGTTTCAGGAATCCTGATCATCACCCAGTCCCCTTGTGAAAGAACCGATTCTGACACATATCTGTCAGTTACGGCATCACTCCTTGAAGAAGAACGCAAAACTGCATTCCGAGATACTACAAGCTTGAACGATACAATCTTCTGATAGATACCGGCACGCTTTACAACCGGCAGGAAAGAGACATCAAGGTATCCCTTATGCGCGCTGATGCCCACGTAGGTGTCAACCACCGGCCATTCCGGCAAGTCAAGAAGGTCAAGATTCCACTTTCTGGAATCCTCAGCAGAAAGAGGCTCAAATTCCGGATACTCAATCCGGGCTGAATATTCGTAATTACTGAAATCCTGCGGCAACGGCTGGGAAGTGCTCCAACAGGGCAAAGAAGAGCTGCGTTCCAGCAGACTCCAATCCACACTGCTGAAAACATCTGCTGACAACGGCCTGATGAAGGTCATCAGCAGTACCACCATGTATAACACTCTTCCTGTCATTCGCTTTTATAGAACGTCAACATTCAGGGTTTATTGTAACAGTCAGGCTGTTACCTTATGTGGAAATCCAGCACATTCTGCCCTCCCAGGAACCCTTGCAGATGCTGATCGATGCTGACCGGTCCCACACCGGCCGGGGTTCCTGTAAAGATCATGTCTCCAGTCTTGAGCGTACAGAAACTGCTCACATACTCAATTATTCTTGGAATACTGTAGATCATGTCACCGGTATAACCCGTCTGGACCGTCTTTCCGTCAATATCAAGACGGAAGCTCAGGTCATCAGGATTCCTGAAAATCCTGTCCAACGACACCCAGTCACCCAGAACTGCAGCATTGTCAAATCCCTTGCACAGATCCCAAGGCAAGCCTTTTGCCCTGGCCTCTTCCTGCATATCCCTGGCAGTAAAATCAATACCTACAGTGACGGCATCGACATATCTCATGGCAAACTTTTCCGAGATACTCTTACCCAGTTTGTTAATCCTTACCACCAATTCGGCCTCATAATCAATGCGTCCCATATCTCCTGGCAGAAAGAAAGGGCGTCTGTTCTTGAGAAGGGCGGAGTCTGGCTTCATGAAAATAACAGGTCTTTCACCGGCATTGAAGCCTTTGTCAAGCTCTCTATTATGTTCGGCATAATTCATGCCCACGCAGATAATCTTCATAGCAGCTACGAAGATACTGAAAAAGAGACTATATTTGGAACAGAAACAGAAATGAATATGGGCAAACAGAACAATGACTGGAAAGACAGACTCAATGTAGTCTATTCTACCAATCCTGACTATCAGTTTGAAACGACAGAAGAACCAGAAGCAGAATTGCTTCCAAAGAATCAACAGAAGCTGAGAATCAGAATTGAGAAAAACGGACGTGGAGGAAAGACCGCAACCATAGTCAGCGGATTCGTCGGCCCTGAAGAAGACCTCAAGCAGCTTGCAAAAGTACTCAAGACGAGCTGCGGCTGCGGAGGCTCAGCCAAGGACGGAGAAATCATCATTCAGGGTGAATTCCGCGACAAACTCATTGACAAACTGAAGACCCTGGGATACACGCAGACCAAATAAACACCGCACGTGTGCGTTGTGGCCATGTTTTCTGCGATTTTGGCCATTTCCCCGCCACGACTCCAAAGAATACCCGCATACACGAGAGTCGTGGCACCCTTTCCCGCGTTTTTGGCCATTTTCCTGCCACGACTCCAAAGAATAGCCGCATGCACGAGAGTCGTGGCATCCTTTCCCGCGATTTTCAGCATTTCCCTGCCGCGACTCCTATGAATACCCGCTTACACGGGAGTCGTGGACATGTTTCCCGCGTTTTTCGGCATTTCCCTGCCACGACTCCTAAGAATACCATCATACACGAGAGTCGTGGCATCCTTTCCCGCGTTTTTGACCATTTCCCTTCCACGAATCCAAAGAATAGCCGCATGCACGGGAGTCGTGGCAGTGAATACCATCCGCAGGTGCTAAGGGATTTCTTTTGTGCTTTACACTTGTACGTTGCTATGGTATTACTTTTGGCCGTTGCTGTGGTACTTTATCTGTTGCTGTGGTTTTGCCAAACAAGGAAACGGAGAATAGCACCACAAGCGTTCTGGGGATACTTACCGTTTCCTTAGCCCTCATTTCAAGCCATAAGGAAACGCAAACAATACTCACAGCACTGCCAAAACCACTTTCCCGTTCCCTTCTTTGGCGGATTTCAACTAGCATCGCCACGTACCCTCCGCCCAGGAAAGTCCAGCCACAGCCGCCTAGGGAAGTCCCGTCTGCAGCCTAGGAAAGTCGCCACAGCCGCAGTACCGTCCAAGAAAGATCACTGGCACTCTTTCTGCTTCGTGCTTTGCCGTTCCTTCTGGACGTGTGCTTTGGTATTTCCGTCTGCCACGACTCCAAAGAACACCCCTCCACACGAGAGTCGTGGCCATGTTTTCTGCGATTTCGGCCATTTTCCTGCCACGACTCCTATGAATACTCCTGCACATGCGCGTCGTGGCAGTGTTTTCCGTGATCTGAGGCATTTTCCTGCCACGACTCCAAGGAATACCTCCGCACACGGGAGTCGTGGCATACTTTCCGCATGCACAGGCTTTTTCCTGCCCCGACTCCAAAGAATACCCGCATACACGGGAGTCGTGGCAGCTTCTCATATATACAATACCATTCGCGCTATAGAAAAAAGATACTAAACGCATCCAGAAAAGAAGAATACCAAAAGCATCAGGAAAGAAAAACAAAGCATCGGGAAAGAAGGATACTAAAAGTATCGGCAAGAAAAATCCAAAGAACAAAGTCCAGTCCACCACTAATATCGAACAATCTGGGACCTGTCCCCAAAATCGCCAAAACAGAACCTGTCCCTCGCCAGGCGTTGACCTGTCCCTGAAACGTTCGAGGACCTGTCCCTGAAACGTTCGAGGACCTGTCCCCATTTTCGTTGAAAAAAAATAGGATGACCGATTGGCCATCCTATTCTCTATTATCTGTTCCGTAAGTGAATTACTCAGATCTCAGAGTAAAGCGAACGAATGAAGTTACAGTCAGATCCTTGTCAAGAGCCTGCAGATACTCTGCAACGGTCTTCTGATCATCGGTAAGTGACTTCTGGTTCAGCAGACAGTTCTCCTTGAAGAACTTGTTCATACGACCTTCAGCAATCTTCTCAATCATAGCGGCAGGCAGATTGGCAGCCTTCTCAGCAGCAACCTTCTCCTTCAGAGCACGGATTTCGTCAGCCTGAGCCTCAGTAATGCTGCCCTTCATAATACCTTCCTTGATATGATCCTCGTTCTCTGCAATGTAGAGGTTGAAGCCAGCCTTCTTCAAAGCAGCCTCAACAGCCTTGCTTACCTGCTCAGCCTTTGTCTTATCAACTGCAACCTGCATCTCCTGCTGCTTAATCTTCTCAGGAACATCAGCCTCGCTTACTGAAACTGGGTTCTGAGCAGCAACCTGCAGAGCTACCTCATGAACATAGTCCTTGTCAGCAGCCTCCTTGTTGAATGCAACAAGAACGCAGAGGAAGTTCTTACCCTGGTGGTTGTAAGAAGCAATTTCTGGAGCCTCAATAGTGTTGTAGCCATCAAGCTCAAGCTTCTCACCGATTACACCGGTACGCTCAACAACAGCCTCCTGAACAGTTGTGTTCTGGAAAGGAAGAGCCTTAACCTCATCAAGAGTCTTGCAACGTGCAGCAACTGCAGCATCAAGGATAGCCTGGGTAAGAGCAACGAAGTCAGCATTCTTTGCAACGAAGTCAGTCTCGCACTTCAGAGCGATGGTAGCACCGAAGTTGCCATCAACCTTTACAAGTACGCAACCCTCTGATGCCTCACGGTCTGAACGCTTTGCAGCAACAGCAAGACCCTTCTTGCGGATGATTTCAATTGCCTTCTCAAAATCGCCTTCAGCCTCAGTAAGAGCCTTCTTGCAATCTGACATACCAGCACCGGTCTTGGTGCGCAGGTTCTTAATATCTTCAAGTGTAACAGCCATTTTATTTCTGGTTATTTACAGATTTCACAATTAATTATTCAGCAGCTGGAGCTTCTGTTGCAGCTGGAGCCTCCTCAATAGTCTCAGCCTGCTTTGCAACCTTGCGGATACGCTCACGACGTGGCTTCTCCTCAGAGTTTGAGTTCTCCTCAGCAGCCTCGTCAGCCTTCTCAGCCTTACGCTCCTCAAGACCCTCAGCAATAGCACCGCAGCAAGCATCAAGGATAACCTCTACAGACTTTGTTGCATCGTCATTTGCTGGAATTACGTAATCTACCAGGTTAGGATCAGAGTTTGTATCAACGATACCGAATACTGGAATTCCCAGACGGATAGCCTCACGTACAGCGATGTTCTCCTTGAGTACGTCGATTACGAACAGGGCAGCTGGCAGACGAGACAGATCAGCGATAGAACCAAGGTTCTTCTCAAGCTTCTGACGCTGACGTGTAATCTGAAGGATCTCACGCTTTGACAGGTTTGAGTATGTACCGTCATTTGTCAGCTTGTCAATGGTAGCCATCTTCTTTACAGCCTTGCGGATTGTAGGGAAGTTAGTGAGCATACCACCCGGCCAGCGCTCGATAACATAAGGCATGCCTACTGCAGAAACCTTCTCTGCAACTACATCCTTGATCTGCTTCTTTGTACCAACGAACAGGATCTTCTTGCCCTCACGAGCCATTTTCTTCAGAACCTCAGCAGCAGCGTCAACTGCAACTACAGTCTGATTAAGGTCAATGATGTGGATACCATTGCGCTCCATGAAGATATAAGGAGCCATGGCTGGATTCCATTTGCGGCGAAGGTGACCAAAGTGGCAACCTGCCTGAAGAAGCTGTTCAAAATTTGTTCTAGACATTTTAATTTAAGTTTTTTGTTTACTTTCCTTTTTAAAACAACCACCGGGTAGCCGTCCTTATATTCATTAGGGGCAGATCCCGGCAGTTTAGATACTAAACGCGATAGCAGATTAACGCTTACTGAACTGGAATCTGCGGCGTGCCTTTGGCTGACCTGGCTTCTTACGCTCAACAGAACGTGAGTCGCGTGTAAGGAAGCCCTCTACACGGAGTGCCTTCTTTACCTCTGGGTCAATCTTTACAAGAGCACGGGCGATAGCAAGACGAAGAGCCTGAGCCTGACCATTATAGCCACCACCGTCAAGGTTAACCTTGATGTCATACTTCTCAGCTACCTCAAGCTTCTTCAGTGGCTGAAGTACAACGTACTGGAGCATTGGATTTGGGAAATATGTTGTCAGATCTCTCTTGTTGATAGTGATCTTGCCTGTTCCCTCTGAAACAAAGACACGTGCGATGGCGCGCTTACGACGGCCTAATGCATTGATTACTTCCATTCTCTTTCAGATTAAATGAGTGAATTGATATCTACGGCCTTTGGAGTCTGGGCTGCATGTGGATGCTCTGAACCTGCATATACGTACAGGTTTGTCAGGAGCTGGTCACCGAGCTTTGTCTTTGGGAGCATACCCTTAACGACCTTCTTAACTAATCTCTCTGAGCCATTTGGCTTCTGCATCAGCTGTGCAGGAGTCATCTCGCGCTGGCCACCTGGATAACCAGTGTAGCGTAAATAGATCTTCTCAGTCCACTTCTTGCCGGTAAGAACTACCTTATCAGCATTGATGATGATTACATTGTCTCCGCAATCTACATGTGGAGTGTAGTTTGTCTTGTATTTGCCACGCAGCAGCTTTGCTACCTTGGCTGCAAAACGGCCCAGGACCTGGTCTGTAGCATCAACTACAATCCACTCCTTGTTTGCAGTAGCCGCATTGGCAGAAATTGTCTTGTAACTTAAAGTGTTCATTCTTTAAATCAGTTTAAAATTCTTGTTCTCATTAGCAAAACCACCCGTTTCACAACGTAATGGGCAACTTCCTAACGCCTGGAAATCATAGGTACGCTATCCTAAGTTTCCTCACTCGGAGGTTTAACTCGCTGTGTATTAATCTTTTATCTCAAAGATTGATAATAATCGGCTTGCAAAATTAGATTTTTTCTGTAAAACCACCAAAAATCAGAGCTTTTTTTTGAACAGAGAGCTTCTGCCCATTGCATTCATTTCCAAAGTACTGAGACAATAGATCCCGCAGGAATCCCGGCAACCGGACCGTGTTCTCCAAACTGAAGCGTACACGGCTTGTCCGACATATTGGAAACAATTGACACAAATGAACCGTCAGCATTCCTGAAAGCCAGACAGTCAACACCGTCAAAAGGTGCAGGTTCCATACCTATCCTGACTGCTCCAGGCTTTATCACTTTCGATGCATGTGCAATGTCATAATAGTGGCTGGTACGGTCAACGACCTGGGCAGAATCAACGCCAAGTGTCAGCACACCGTAGCAGGTACCACACCCACCGGGGCGGAATGGTCTGCGGTTTTCATCAAGCATCATGTTCCACAGCGTGACGCCCTTGCACCCGCGCGCCATAGTCTGCAGGAAGATTTCATTGAAATCCTTCAGAAGGCTCTTTGGGAAATTATAATTCCATGTTCCTATCGATGCCTCCGTGAAATAGATATCCTTTTCAGGCTCTCTTGACTGCATCTTTTCCAGTTCAGAATAATGGCCATTGTAGTTGTGCCATGCGGATCCTGCAACATATTGTGAAGCCTCGGCATCGGCCATGATGTTCAAAGCATAATCCTGCTGGTCCTCAATACCATCATAGTTGTAGTTGTGGTCAAACAGCAGAATCTTTGTACTGATGCCGGCATCGCGGAAAGCAGGTCCCAGGGAGCGCTTTATAAAGTCAAGCTGCTCCTGCCATGTCATATAAAGTGACATTGAGTTTCCATGATTCAGCGGCTCATTCTGGATTGTCATGGCATATATGTCAAAACCCATTGATTCCATAGTCTCAATCCAGCGGACAAAATACCTTGCATAGTCATCATAGCATTCAGGACGGAGTGATCCAGAGGTCCAACTATTATAAGGTGTATCATCAGTCACGGAACGGCGCTTCATCCAGCGGGGGCAGGACCATGGAGAAGCCACAATCTTTACGTCCGGGTTGACTGCATAAATCTCCCTCAGGACAGGGAAAAGATACTCCTCATCCTCACGCGCCACCCGGAAATTCTCAAGCCCCTCCTCATCGCACCAGGTAAACTCCTCGTCAACGCTGAAGTCCGATGCACCTATGGAAACGCGAATAAGGCTGATGCCCAGTCCATCCTTGGGATCAAACAGTTCCACAAGTATATCGTGGCGATCCTTATCAGACATCTTCAGCAGGTTGTAGCACGATGCGCCTGTGATTGCCGCGCCAAAGCCATCAATTGTCTGGAAGGTCACTTCCGGATTGATTTCAAGCACAGTAGCGCCTGCATCAGACTTTCGCCCAAGACGGTTTTCCTGAAAAAGCAGACTACGGTCTGCAGTTGTCGTATAACTGACCGCATCATGCATGCAGGAGCACAGGCATGACAGTGCAGTCACAAGAATAAATATCCAAACGTTTTTCATCTTTCGCAAAGTAAAAAAGGTGACAACAATGAAGTTGCCACCTTTTAATTATTCAGAAATGGTAGCCATTATCTGACAACAATCTTCTTACCATTCACAATATAGATGCCAGGTTCGTTCATATTGTCAACCTTGACACCGTTGATGGTAAAGATTTCAGTATTTACAGAATCAGATTCTGGAGTATCAACACTAACCTTGATAGCGTTTGCAAGTACAGATTCAAAATCATTCTCAAATTGGACAAGCATCAGGCCAAGCTTATCAAGCATATCAGAAATCTCATCAATCCTGTCAACGAGAACACCGTTCTCATAGTAAACGCTGGCAGTATCAACAATGCTCTGCAGATACATGCTTATCTTATTAAACTCAGGAATCAGAGACTCCAGTTCTGCAGAATACTTCTCATAGTCAGGGTTATTGATGGTAGCATTGTAAATCTGGGTAAGTCCTATCTGAGCCTGTTCAACTGCCTGCATGAACATCTGGCTTACAATTTCTCTTGCAACCTTCTCGACGATTGCCTCCAAGGAATCTGAAAGTCTTTCTATTACATATTCAATACTCTCATCTACCTCAGCCATGAAGTCATAATACTGCTCACCGAATGTTCCATTGTTGTATGATGCTTCAGCTCTAGCATAGAATTCACCTACAACCTTCTTGGCAAGATCAAAGTTGTACTGGATTTCCATAATTGCAGAATCACCTACGATTGCAGCTACATCCTCCATTGTAATGTCAGCAGAATCAATCATCTCACCGAAGAAGATATTGAGCAGGTTCTCAACGTCAAGATTGAGTAAATCATAGAACTCACCGAAATCCTCCACAAACATCATCCATGCTTCCTCATTTGAAAGGGTTGGATCATCCTCACCACCGTTCAGCTCCTCCCAGAAGGTGTTGTAGAACTGAGTCAGCTGGATCTGGATGTTCTCAAATGAAGCAAGAATCTCCTCAACGTCCTGTGCAAGAGTACCAGCCTCCATGCTCTCCATAGCCCAGGTCTCAAGCTCGGCCATGTTCTTGTAGATAGAGTTCAGAATGAAGGTCTGTCTGCTAATGAATGCACTGTCGGCCTTCATCTCGATGCTGTCGGCATTCACGGTGGTGTTGTAAACCATGGTGAACTGTTTCTGCAGTGACTCGTACTCTGTCATGAACAGCTCAGCTGCCTCTTCATCGGTCATGCCTGGCTCGTCACCGTTCAGCTCATCCCAGAAGGTGTTGTAGAACTGGGTCAGCTGGATCTGGATGTTCTCAAATGAAGCAAGAATCTCCTCAACGTCCTGTG
>JAKSIY010000039.1 GCA_024398535.1 Bacteroidaceae bacterium | reverse complement strand
ACCTTTGGAACATACATCAGCTTGTCTGCCATAGGCCTGGCACTTGCAAAGGAAAGCTGGACATGTCCGTTTCGTACCTGCTCGTCCTGTGCCTGGACGGTCTGCTCGTTGAACACCTGCTGGTTGAAGTCAATGCCAACTTCCAGTTCTACTCGGTTGATCACTCCTGCGTTGAATTCATAACCTGCACCCAGGGCTATGCCACCGGTCGTTCCGGTCTTCAGTATTGCTCTGTTTGACAGCCAGTCGTTGGTGTGGTCAGAACCTATTTCAAACTGCTTGGAAAAGAGGAATGCTCCCTCTGCTGTTGCGTAGAATCCTGTTTTCTGTGCCGATGCGGTCATTGAAGCTATGCCCAATGCCATTGCCAAGAATGCTTTTGCTTTCATATTGAGATTAATTAGTTCAGTGCCAAAGGTAAATGTTATCATGTACATTTCCAAATGGATGCACGTATTATTAGACGCTGTTTTGAAATCCTAGTGGTCGCGCGCGATTTCGTGGTGTTTTGCGCTCGGTGCGGTGGTATTTCTTGTGGTCGCGCGCGTTTTCGTAGTGTTTTGCGCTCGGTACACTGGTTTTTCTTGTGGTAGCGCGCGTTTTCGTGGTGTTTTGCGCTCGGTGCGGTGGTATTTCTTGCGGTAGAGCGCGTTTACCCGGTGTTTTGCGCTCGGTGCGGTGGTATTGTTCATAGCAACTTGATTATTTCCGGTCAATTTTAGGCATCTCAAGTTATTTTGATTAACTTCGCTCAATTATTAGTATAAAGCAAGAAATGGCCGTAGAAATAGTAAAGGTAACTACTAAGAGACAGCTCAGGAAATTCATAAAGTTGAATTATAAGCTGTACAGCGGTGATCCATACGCGGTGCCGGATCTCTATTTTGATCTTATGAACACATTGCGTAGGGACCGCAATCCTGCGTTTGATTTCTGCGAGGCAGATTATTTCCTGGCTTATAAGGACGGGGAACTGGTAGGTAAAGTTGCGGCCATAATCAACCATAGGGCAAATGAACGCTGGGGTACCAAGGTGGTGCGCTTTGGCTGGATTGATTTCATTGATGACATTGAGGTGTCAGAGGCATTGCTCAATGCCGTGATGGAATGGGGCAGAAAACGTGGAATGACTGAGATTCAGGGACCTCTGGGTTTTACCGACTTTGACAAGGAGGGTATGCTTACAGAAGGTTTTGATGAACTCAGTACCATGATTACCATCTACAATTATCCGTACTATCCTGAGCACATGAAGCAGTTAGGCTATGAGAAGGCTGCAGGGTGGCTTGAGATGCAGTTTTCTGCACCAAATGGCGTCCCGGAGAAGGCCATCAGGGTGGCAGAAATGGTGATGAAGCGATATAACTTGCATGTAATCAAGGAGAAGAGGCTGAGAGTTCTTGCCAAAAAGTATGGGCGCTCAATCTTCTTGCTCTTGAATGAGGCATACAGTGACCTGTTCGGTTTTTCAGAACTGTCTGAGAAGCAGATTTCACAGTATATAAAGTTCTACCTGAATTTTGTGAATCTTGACCTTGTAAGTCTGATTGCTGATGAGGAGGACCGCCTGGTAGGTGTGGGAATAAGTATGCCGTCACTGTCAAGAGCCCTGCAGAAATCGCGTGGAAGACTGTTCCCTCTGGGATGGTTTCATCTGCTCAAGGCCTTGTACAAGAAGGGTGGAACAGAGGGCGTTGATCTTCTTCTGGTTGGAGTTGCAAAGGATTACATGAACAAGGGACTGCCGGCTATAATGATGGCTCAGTTGATTCCAAATTATTTGAAACTGGGTTACAAATGGGGTGAATCCAGCTGTGAACTGGAAGATAATACCCGTGTGCAGTCCATGTGGGAGCCGTATGACCATAGAATTCACAAGCGCCGTGTGGCTTTCAGAAAGGAAATTGATTGATTATGGAAGAGGAACTGTTTGAGCAGAAAGCTCCTGAGGTCCTTTACAATGAGGACAATATACGTCACCTGAGTGATATGGAACATGTGCGTACCCGCCCGGGTATGTACATTGGTAAGCTTGGTGACGGATCGCAGAGTGATGACGGTATTTATGTGCTGCTGAAGGAGGTTATTGACAACAGCATCGATGAGTTCCGCATGAATATGGGAAAACGCATCGAGATTGATATGACCCAGGACAAGAGCATCCGCGTGCGTGACTATGGCCGTGGCATTCCGCAGGGAAAACTGGTCGAGGCCGTGAGCGTTCTGAATACCGGTGCCAAGTATGACTCAAAGGCATTCAAGAAGAGTGTTGGTCTGAACGGCGTGGGCGTGAAGGCGGTGAATGCCCTTAGCAGTGACTTCTCAGTGAGCAGCTTCCGTGACGGCCAGGTTAGGACTCTAACCTTCAGGAAGGGTATCCTGCAGACCGATGAGACTCAGCCAAGCGCCGATGAACATGGAACCCTGATTGAGTTTACTCCTGACGACACGCTGTTTGTTAACTATGCTTTCCGTCCGCAGGTGGTTGAGACAATGCTCAGGAATTATACTTACCTGAACACAGGTCTCACTATCATGTATAACGGTCAGCGTTTCCTGTCAAGGAATGGTCTTGAGGATCTGCTGAACGAGAGGATGAGCAAGGAGAGTCTCTATCCGATTGTCCACATGAAGGGCGAGGATATTGAGATTGCCTTTACCCATACAGACCAGTACGGTGAAGAGTATTATTCCTTTGTGAATGGTCAGTACACAAGTCAGGGTGGCACGCATCAGAGTGCATTCAAGGAACATATTGCACGTACAATAAAGGAGTACTTCAACAAGAATCAGGAGGCAGGTGACATTCGTAACGGTATGGTTGCTGCCATTGCTATCAACGTTGAGGAGCCTGTCTTTGAGAGCCAGACCAAGATAAAGCTGGGCTCTACTACTATGTCTCCGAATGGAGGTATGTCACTGAACAAGTTTGTTGGTGATTTCATAAAGAAGGAGGTCGATGATTTCCTGCACAAGGAGCAGGCAATCACAGAGGTTATCCTGAAGAAGATCCAGGACTCGGAGAAGGAGCGCAAGGCCATTGCCGGCGTTACCAAGCAGGCACGTGAGAAAGCCAAGGAGGCTAATGTGCACAACCGCAAGCTGGCAGACTGCCGCATTCACCTGAGTGACGTGAAGGGTGACCGTCAGGAGGAGAGTTGCATCTTCATTACTGAGGGTGATTCTGCCAGCGGTTCCATCACCAAGAGCCGCAACGTGAATACTCAGGCCGTGTTCAGCCTGAGAGGTAAGCCGCTGAACTGCTTCGGACTGACCAAGAAGGTGGTATATGAGAATGAAGAGTTCTTCCTGCTCCAGTCTGCGCTGAACATTGAGGATGGCCTTGATGGATTGAGGTATAACAAGATAATTGTAGCAACCGATGCCGATGTGGACGGAATGCACATCAGGCTTCTGATGATAACTTTCTTCCTTCAGTTCTTCCCGGAACTGATCAAAAAGGGACATGTATATATCCTGCAGACTCCGCTTTTCCGCGTTCGCAACAAGCGTAAGCGTAACAGGAGTGCCGCCGGCAAGGTTGACGGCATCGTCACAGAGAAGGGCGAGTTTGAGACAATCTACTGCTACAATGATGATGAGAGGCGTGAGGCTATTGAGAAGCTGAGTCCGAATCCTGAGATTACACGATTCAAAGGTCTTGGCGAGATCTCTCCTGACGAGTTCAAGAATTTCATCGGACCGGATATGAGGCTTGAGAGAGTTTCCCTGCAGAAGACCGATGCAGTAGAGGAACTGCTGAATTTCTATATGGGCAAGAATACCATGGAGCGCCAGAACTTCATCATTGACAACCTTGTAGTAGAACAGGATCCTGTTGATGAAGAGGAGGGTGAAAGATTCTGATTATGAAACTGCTATTCCCTGGATCGTTTGATCCGTTTACAATAGGTCATCTGGACCTGGTTCAGAGGGCGCTGAAGATTGCAGACGGCGTTGTGATTGCCGTGGGCATCAATGAATCAAAGAAGTGCATGTTCACTGCTCAGGAAAGGGTGGATGCAATAGCCCGTTTCTTTGAGTCGGAGCCAAGGGTCTCTGTCTTGAGCTACAGTGGACTGACCATGGACATGGTCCGAAAGACCGGTGCTGATGCAATACTTCGCGGTGTACGCAGCGTGTCCGATTTTGAATTTGAGAGAAATATGGCTGATGTGAACGGAAAGGTGGGCGGTGTTGAGACAATCATGCTGGCATCGGCCCCGCAGCTGCAGCATGTCAGCAGTAGCGTTGTGCGTGAGCTGGCACTCTTTGGGCATGACGTGTCAGACATGATTATTGATACTTTTGACTTGAAACGATGAAAAGAAAATATGTGATTGCGGCAGCAATGGCTGCGTGCGTGGCCGTGAGTGGTCAGCGTGGAATTGAGGAGCAGCTGCAAAAACTGCTGATTGCCGAGAGTGCAATCTCACAGCTGTATGTTGAACCGGTCAGTGATTCTGTGCTGGTAGAGAGTGCTGTGAAGGGTATGCTTGAGAAGCTTGATCCACATTCTACATATCTTACGCCAAAAGAGGTCCAGGATTCCAATGAGTCCCTGAACGGTAATTTTGACGGCATCGGCATCCAGTTCAATATGGTTCAGGATACCCTTTATGTCGTGCAGCCTGTGGTTGATGGACCATCTGAAAAGGTGGGAATCATTGCCGGTGACCGCATTGTGACGGTGAATGACACTTCAATTGCTGGCGTAAAGATGAAGGAGGATGCTATCAAGAGCCGTCTGCGTGGCCCAAAGGGTACTCATGTCAAGCTTGGAATCCTGCGTCATGGAATAGAGGAACTGATCTATTTTGATGTCGTCAGGGATAAGATTCCTCTTAATACCATTGATGCCCACTACATGATTGGTTCTGACATAGGTTATGTAAAGATTGCAAGTTTCGGTGCAACTACGCTGCAAGAGTTCAAGGACGCTCTGGCTGAGCTGAAGGCCAAGGGCATGAAGTCTCTGATAGTTGACCTGCAGGATAATGGCGGAGGATATCTGACCGCTGCAACAGGAATGGCTAACGAATTCCTGCAGAGAGATCAGCTAATTGTCTATACTGAGGGCCGCTCTGCAGGAAGAAGCGGGTTCAAGGCGTCGGGTGACGGCGGTTTCAAGGAGGGTAAGGTGGTTGTGCTCATTGATGAGTACTCTGCCAGTGCCAGCGAGATTCTGAGCGGAGCCCTGCAGGATTGGGACCGCGCTGCGATTGTGGGCCGCCGTTCTTTCGGAAAGGGCCTTGTGCAGCGTCCGGTTGATTTCCCGGACGGTTCCGTGATCCGCCTGACTGTTGCCAAGTACTTCACTCCTTCCGGCCGATGCATCCAGAAGCCTTACGGTGATGACGTGAAATACTCTGATGACATTGTGGAGCGCCTGCACCGAGGTGAGCTGATGAATCAGGACAGCATCCATTTTGCGGATTCTCTGAAATATAAGACTCTTGTTGAGGGAAGAACGGTTTATGGTGGTGGCGGCATCATGCCTGACTACTTTGTTCCGCTGGATACTACTCAGATAACACCTTACTACAGATTGCTCTCTGCCCGTGGGGTCATACTTCAGAGCAGCATCGCCTATGTTGACGCGCATCGTAAGCAACTGGAGCGTAAGTTCAAAACCTTCAGGGATTACGACGAGAAGTTCACTATAGACAAGGAGTATCTTGATATTGTCCGCAAGAAGGCCGATGCCCTGAAGATAGAGTTCAAGGAGGATGAGTATGAGGAGTGTCTTCCTCTGCTGGAAATGCAGCTTAAGGCACTTGTTGCGCGTAACTTGTGGACCATCAATGAGTACTATAGTATAATAGGACGCAGAGATCCTATATTAAAGAAAGGTATAGAGGTTATTACACAATAAACCACTATTTGTTTATATTTGCATATCAAAGCAACAATTTAATAACTAATTTATATGGCGAACCAAACATCAAATGAGGCTTCAGGATTCTATAAGCTTTCCTGGGCACAGCGTATCGGATTCGGCTCGGGTGACCTGGCACAGAATCTGATCTTTCAGACGGTAGCTTGCTATCTGATGCTCTACCTGACAACCGTGTTGAAAATCAATCCTGCTTTTGTGAGCGGACTTATTCTTGCAGTAAGACTTCTTGACTGCTTCTGGAGTCCGATTGTAGGTCGTTACATTGACAACAACAACCCAAAATTCGGAAAGTACCGTACTTACCTTCTCTACGGTGGTATTCCTCTTACTGTTGCTGCATGTTTCCTGATGCTTCCAACAGTTGCTTCATGGTCGGCTGGCATGAAGATTGTATATGCTACAGTCAGCTATACACTGCTGAGTATGATTTATTCAGTAGTAAACATTCCTTATGGTTCAATCATGGCCAGTATGACCCGTGACAACGATGAGGTACTTGTTCTGACATCAACCCGAATGGTATGTGCAAACATCGGTCAGATTATCGTTCAGGCCGGTTTCCCAATTGGTCTTGCCATGGTTCTGCATCAGGCAATTGACTGGAATCAGGCAACATTCATGGCAATCGGTACCATTCCTGCATTTATCATCCTGCCATCTCTGCCTGTTCTGAAGAAGATGTTCGGAAAGAAGGGTCTTTACTACCTGCTCCTTACTGTAGGTTTTGTGGGCTTTGCTGTTCTGTTCGTAATCGGTAAGTTCTTCTGTGAGAGTCTGACAAATCTGAATGTTCTGGTTCAGGCTGCCAAGGTTATGACCGGCGTTGGTCTGCTTGTAGGCTCACTCATGTGGGCACTGGTTCCTGAAGTCATCACAGAGGCTGAGTACCGCACAGGAAACCGTCCTGCCGCAACCGTCAATGCTCTTGCCGGCGTTGCCTTCAAGGCTGGTTTCTCTCTGGCAGGTTTCATTACCCCACTGGTAATGGGTTGGGTAGGCTTTGATCTTGCAACTGAGGAGTCTGCACTTCCAACAGATCCTATGGCATGGTTCGTTGTAACATGCGTGTTTGCAATTGTCGGTTTTGCTCTTCTGATGTACTGCTTCAAGAGCAGCAAGGAGAATATTACCACCACACCTGAGAAGCCTGTATCATACGGTGAGATGTTTGCTGAGTTCAAGGCAAACAAGTGTCTGCAGCTTATGATCTGCATCTTCATTGTAGTATTCCTTGCTTCATTCATCAGCGCTCCAGTTAACGCATACTATCCAAAACTTGCTGATTATTCAGCACGTTCACAGGCAGCTATCCTGTGGTTCACTACTGTCATCCCAGCAATCCTGCTGGTAGTTGTAGGTCTTCTTATCTACAAGTATCCTCTTACAGATGAGAAGCTTGATGAAATCAACAAGGCAATTGAAGCCAGACACGCACAGAAGTAATCCTCTGTGACTCTCATAAGAAAAGCCCCGGGCGCTGAGCTCGGGGCTTTTCTATTAGACTGGCAAGTAAGCCGTGGGGCTTAGAAGCCAAAACCGAAGTCGTCTGAAACTGTTGTCTCTTCCTGTTTTGGAAGGGTGGCAACAAGGTGCTCTGGATTTCCTTCTACGTAAATGGCGTGAACTGGACAGATGAATTCACAACCACCGCAGCCAAGACAGAGTTCTGTGCTGATTTCCGGATGGGTCAGGCCATCTTCCCAAGGTACCATGTGAACTGCCTGGGTAGGGCCGTGTGCTGCGCAGGCACCGCAGCTGGTACGCTTGTTGTGAACAACGCAGACGTCTGTACGGAATACTACATGGCCAGGCTGAATCTGATGCTTCTCTTCAAGAGTTACATGCTTGATTGCTCCTGCTGGGCAGACATCTGAGCATACGGTACAGTTGTAGTTGCAGAATCCCTGGTCAAACTTCATGACCGGCTGCATGAATCCTGCAAGTCCGTACTCCATGGTAGCCGGCTTCAGAACCTTTGACGGGCACTTGCTTATACAAAGGTGGCAAGCGGTACAGTGCTGCATCAGATTCTTGTGGCTGAGTGAGCCTGGAGGTGATGCCGGAGTTGGCTGGAACAGTGCGATGCCGCTTTTTTTGGCCATGGCAACCTGTGGTGCTACAGCAGCAACGGCAAGACTTGATTTCAGGAAGTCTCTTCTGGATGCATCAACAGGAGCATCGTTCTGTGGCCGCTTGACAGGAGCAGGAGACGGCTCTTTCTTGAGTCCGTAATACAGGGCCTTCTGCTTGCATGTGTCAAGACAGTCAAAGCAGTCAACACAACGTGAGTAATCTATCTGCTGGTTCTTTGAATCTATGCAGTATGATTTGCACTTTCTGCTGCAGGCGGTGCAGTGGTTGCACTTGCCGGTGTCAATCCTTACCTTGAACAATGAGAATCTTGAGAGCAGTCCCAGGATTGTTCCAACGGGGCAGATGACGTTGCACCAGGTGCGTCCTCTCATGAATGAGATTACGGCAATAAGCAGCAGTGTTATCAGTGCTGTAACGAACGATGCCATTGAGCGGATCATTACTGCATTGTGATAGAACAGATAACTGCCGGTCTTTTCAGAAATCAGCGCCAGCAGGTTGTTGCCAAGCATGTAAAGAGGTTTCAGGACCTGAGTTGCAATCCTGCCGAATGCACTGTATGGCTCGACAAGGCTTACCATGACAGAGAATCCGCAGATCCATGCAATGATCAGGGCTGCCAGGATTCCGTATCTTACAATCTTGCTCTCAGGTTTGAATCCGTACTTCTTTTTCTTGTTGAATTTCTTTGACATCCAGTTGAAGACGTCCTGCAGGATTCCCAGAGGACAGATCACTGAACAGTAGATTCTTCCAAAGAGAAGTGTCAGTGCGGCCAGTGCAACCAGGGTGATGATGCTGAGTGACATCAGAGCTGGTCCGAACTGTATTTTCTGCAGCAGCGGGTCGGTAATGATGCCTGCAAAGTCAATGAAGCAGAATGTCAGGAACGCCAATACCAGAATTGCTGCCGCAACACGTATTTTCTTGAGCATAAATAATTACATTTTGATTCTTTCTACCTTGATACTCTCAAGATCTGTGGTACCCATTCCAAGAGCCTCGCCCTTAGCAATGTGGGTTACGGTATCAACAGGAATGCTCTTGAACTGATTGAAGAACTTTCCTGCAGCAGTATCAACTGCAACGATATCCTTTGAGGCAAAGAGTGCCTTGGTCAGGACAACGTCCTTTGCGTCACGTCCCTGAGGGCCATTGCTGGTGATGATCCTGTAGGCATCGACAATCTGGAGAGCTGCTGGCTTTGAGATTGTCGTGATGTCAGCTATGCACTCCTGGAGTCCCATGGAATGGAATGCGCGACGGTCCCAGACGATGCCCATGTGGTTCTTCATGGCCATGGTCAGACGCGCGCCGCCGTGATTCTTCAGTACCGGCATGTTGAACCATACGTCGCACTCAAGGATTGCCTTGTGTACCTTTGCCTTCTTGAGCACCTTGCCTTTAGGGAGGCTGATTTCCTGATAGTATGACTCTTCATTGGCAGGAACCATAGTGCCGCCAGCGTCCTTGACTGCCTTCTGGATACCGCTGTGGTCGTAGCACTTTGTCCATTCGTCACAGCTGTGGTCAAATACCTTAACCTCTGATGCTCCGGCTGCAAGGCACTGCTTTACCATCTCTGCAACGAGCTCAGGGTTGGTGTTTGCTGCAAGTTCCGGAGTGCGGTCCCAGCCGATATTCGGCTTGATGACTACCTTGTTTCCTTTCTTTACGTACTGGCCGATGCCGCCCATGGTCTCAAGTGCCTTGCGCAGCATGGCTGCCGGCTCTCCGTTCATGACTGCGACAAGGTCTGCAGATGCTGCGGCAGCTGCAGGCGCCATCTCTGGCATTGCTGAATTTGTGGCAGCCATGACGTCCATTGCGCCGCTGCTCTTTATTGTCACGGCTGCACCTGCGGCAGCGAGTGACTTGAGAAAATTCCTTCTGTCCATAGAATTCAATGTCTTCTTTGTTGATTAGTGGGTGCTAAGTTAATGATTTTCCACAAACTGTTGAAAAGTTTAATTCAAAATTCTCCGCGCGCATATATTATGTATGTGGTTTGTCTGTAACTTTGTAACCTGTATTAAAATAGGCGTAAACTTAAAATACCATAACATGGCAGAAGAAAAGAGAATTTCAGCAGCTTTGATTTCAGTTTTCCATAAGGACGGACTGGATGAGATTGTAAAGAAACTCCACGAAGAGGGCGTAAAGCTCATTTCGACAGGCGGTACACAGACATTCATTGAGAGTCTTGGTGTACCATGTACATCAGTTGAGTCACTGACAGGCTACCCATCAATCCTGGGTGGTAGGGTAAAGACACTGCATCCAAAGGTTTTCGGAGGCATTCTTGGCCGCAGGGACATGGAGGTCGATGCCGCTCAGATGTCGCAGTATGAAATTCCTGAGATTGACCTGGTGATTGTTGACCTGTATCCATTTGAGGCTACCGTGGCAAGCGGTGCTCCAGAGGCAGACATCATAGAGAAGATAGACATAGGCGGTATCTCACTGATCCGTGCAGGTGCCAAGAACTTCAAGGACTGTGTGATTGTAGCCAGCAAGGCTCAGTACAAGGCTCTGGCCGATATCCTGAAGGCCAAGGGTGCCCAGACTACACTTGAGGAGCGCCGCTGGTTCGCAAAGGAGGCATTCGCTGTTTCATCATACTATGACAGCGCAATCTTCAACTGGTTCAAGGAGGATGGCGATGACCATTTCCGTCAGGCAATTGATGGTGCAAAGGTTATGCGCTACGGTGAGAACCCACATCAGAAGGGTTATTTCTACGGTGACCTTGAGGGAATGTTCGACCAGCTCCACGGCAAGGAGATCTCGTACAACAACCTGCTTGACATCAATGCGGCTGTTGACCTCATTGACGAGTTCACCGATACAACATTTGCAGTCCTGAAGCACAACAACGCATGCGGTCTGGCATCGCGCCCTACAGTGCTTGAGGCATGGAAGGATGCCCTAGCGGGTGATCCTGTATCTGCATTCGGCGGCGTTCTGATTACAAACGGCGCAGTTGACAAGGCTGCAGCAGAAGAGATCAACAAGATCTTCTTTGAGGTTATCATTGCTCCTGAGTATTCACAGGAGGCTCTTGATATCCTGTTCCAGAAGAAGAACCGCATAGTTCTGGTACGCAAGCCACAGCAGAAGCCTGCCATGACCGTACGTACAGCACTGAACGGTGTTCTTGTCCAGGAGAGAGATTCAAAGATTGAGACTCCAGAAGAGCTGAAGCTGGTTACCAGCCGCAAGGCTTCCGATGAGGAGATCCAGGATATGCTCTTTGCCAACAAGATTGTCAAGAACAGCAAGAGCAACTCAATTGTATTTGCAAAGAACAGACAGCTGCTTGCAAGCGGTGTAGGCCAGACTTCAAGAGTCGATGCACTGAAGCAGGCTGTTGAGAAGGCTCACACATTCGGCTTCTCACTTGAGGGTGCTGCAATGGCCAGCGATGCCTTCTTCCCATTCCCTGACTGCGTTGAACTGGCTGACAAGGCCGGTGTGAAGAACGTCATCCATCCGGGAGGTTCTGTTCGTGACCAGGAGTCAGTAGATTACTGCGAGCAGCATGACATGACAATGGTCATCACTGGTTTCAGACACTTCAAGCACTAATCCTGATATATGAGTCTCTTCTCACTTACACAGGAACTTTCGATGGACCTTGGCACTGCCAATACCATCATAATGTACAACGACAAAATCGTTGTAAACGAGCCTTCAATCGTGGCTTTCAACCGCAAGACCGACAAAATGATTGCAGTTGGTACAAAGGCCAAGATGATGTATGAGAAGTCAAATGATGACATCAAGGTTGTAAGACCTCTGAGAGACGGTGTGATTGCAGACTTCAACGCATGTGAGCAGATGATACGCGGTCTGATAGCCATGGTTGACCATGGCCACAGACTGTTCACCCCTTCATACAAGATGGTTATTGGTGTGCCTTCAGGCAGTACTGAGGTTGAGCTGCGTGCCGTACGTGACTCTGCTGAGCATGCCGGTGGCCGTGAGGTCTATCTGCTGTATGAACCAATGGCTGCTGCCATCGGTATCGGCCTTGATGTCGAGGCACCGGTAGGCAACATGGTGGTTGACATAGGTGGCGGTTCCACTGAGATTGCCGTAATCTCTCTTGGTGGCATCGTCATGAACAGCTCTATCCGTATTGCCGGTGACGACTTTACCCAGGACATTCAGGAGTATATGGGCCGTCAGCACAATGTCAAGGTCAGTGAGCGTATGGCTGAGCGTATCAAGATTAACGTTGGTTCTGCGCTGACAGAGCTTGGCGAGGATGCTCCAGAGGATTATCTGGTTTATGGTCCTAACAAGATTACTGCGCTTCCTATGCAGGTTCCTATCTGCTATCAGGAGATTGCCCACTGTCTGGACCGTTCAATTGCCAAGATTGAGACTGCCGTACTGACTGCTCTTGAGGGTACTCCTCCTGAGCTGTATGCAGATATTGTTCACAACGGTATCTACCTGTCTGGTGGCGGTGCTTTGCTGCGCGGTCTTGCAAAGAGACTGACAGACAAGATCAATATCCCGTTCCATATTGCAGAGGAACCTCTTCTGAGTGTTGCAAAGGGAACAGGAAAGGCCCTGAAGGGCGTTGATCACTACACTGCCCTGATGAAGTAATTCCTGTATGCAGACACTGCTGGACATACTGCTCAAGATTCGCTTCGTGCTGCTTTTCCTGCTGCTTGAGGCAATCAGTCTTGTCCTTCTGTTCAAGTTCAATACGATGCAGAACAGTGTCATGACTACAGCAGCCAACGGAGTTTCCGGGTGGATGCTGAAGACAGAGTCAGGTGTTACAGGTTTTTTCTATCAAGGACGTGAGAACCGTCTTCTTGCTGAGGAGAATGCACGCCTTCAGTCCGAACTTTTCAGGCTAAAGGACTCTCTGTATATGGCATCGCTTCCCCAATCGGGAGGCGATGTTGTTGTTGCCAGGGTCATTGACAATTCAATCAGCCATGACAACAACTTCATTACGATAGACCGTGGCAGCGATGCCGGAATTGATGAGGGTATGGGAGTCTATTCTCCAAGCGGAGTTGTCGGAGTGGTATATAAGTCCAGCAGGCATTACTCTCTGGTGCTGCCGCTTCTGAACAGCAAGAGCTCAGTCAGCTGCCGTATCAGACGTCTGGACAGCTTTGGCTTTCTGGAGTGGGACGGCGGTGACCCTGCTTATGCGTGGCTCAAGGATCTTCCGTATCATTCCGGTGCGCAGCTTGGTGATACGATAGTGACAAGCGGCTTCTCACAGATTTTTCCAAAGGACATACCTGTAGGAGTGGTCTCTGATGTCCAGACCGATGCCACCGGTGTGGCTCCAGTGGTACAGGTCCGTCTTACCGTGAATTTCAACCGCCTGGGTTTTGTATATGTCAATACTGATACGGCTCCAGATGAGCTGATTCAGCTTAACAGGATGAAGAAGTGATGCCATGGTAATAGATTTCCTAAGAAAGTTGCTGATTGTTATACCGGTACTGCTCCTGCAGGTTCTGGTGCTTGACAGGATTCATCTGTTCGGGTATGCTACTCCATATCTGTTCATTTTCCTGATTCTGATCAGCGACGTCAAGACAAATCCGGCAGAACGCATGCTCTGGGCATTTGCCATGGGACTTGTCACGGATCTGTTTTCAAGTACGCCGGGCATGCATGCTGCATCTGCCACCCTGCTGGCAGCCATCCAGCCATGGCTGCTTGGTTTGTTTGTCTCAATGGACCGCAGGGAACAGTTTGTGCCGGGACTTGAGTCCATGAACAGCAGACAGTATTTCCTGTTCCTGACAGTCGGTACTCTTGTCCACCATATTGTCTATTTTATCCTTAAGACCTTCTCTTTTCAGGATTGGTCCGTGCTGATTCTCAGAATCGGTGCAAGTACACTGCTCACGGTGGTCCTGATGGCGGTCTGTGAGTATGTTTTCCGTGTCAAGAAGCGCAGGAGAAGGTGAAGAACCAGAAGTTTGACAACCGAAGCGTATTCCTGAGGGGCCTGGTCGTAGCCGTGGTCCTTCTCTTTGTGGTCCGTCTCTTCTCTATCCAGGTGCTGAATCCCAAATACCGTGAGTCTGCCAACAGCAACGCCTTCCTGAGAAAGACCATATATCCTGCACGTGGAGTGATTTTTGACCGCAATGGCAAGATGCTGGTGAACAACCAGCCAGCCTATGATGTTACAGTTGTCATGCGACAGATAGCCCATCTTGATACATTGGCTTTCTGCAAGGCTCTTGACATAACGCCGGAGTTCTTTATGGAACGTATGGAGCAGGTAAAGGACAGACGCAGGAATCCGGGCTATTCCAGCTATACCAGTCAGGTTTTCCTGAGCCAGTTGTCTCAGGAAGAGGTTGCTCCGCTCAGGGAGAAACTGTATCAGTTTTCCGGATTTGACGTTCAGAGAAGGACATTCCGGCTCTATTCGTATCAGGCCGCAGCCCATTTGCTGGGAGATATGGGCGAGGTGTCACGCTCCGACATAGAAAAGGATGACTATTATGTTCAGGGAGATTTTATTGGAAAACAGGGTATAGAGAGCTACTATGAGAAGTGGCTCAGAGGTGAGAAGGGACAGGAAATCCTGTTGAGGGATGCTGTGGGCCGAATACAGGGCCGTTACATGGATGGTGCCTACGATGTTCCTCCTGTAGCAGGAAGCAACTTGACTCTCTCAATTGACATAGAGCTGCAGCTGCTTGGTGAGAGGCTGATGAAGAACAAGATTGGAAGCATCGTTGCAATTGAACCTTCAACCGGTCAGGTGCTTTGCATGGTTTCTGCTCCCTCCTTCAACCCCTCAGACCTTGTAGGACGCCATAGGTCTGAAAACTACAAGGAACTTTCCGAACTGTGGTCCAAGCCGCTTCTGAACAGAACCATCATGGGTACTTATCCTCCTGGCTCTACCTTCAAGACGGCTCAGGATCTTGTGATGCAGCAGGAGGGAGCAATCAATACAGAAACCCTGTTTCCTTGTACCGGTGGCTTTGTTTACAATAATCTGCGCGTGGGATGCCACGCTCATTCATCGCCAATCTCTCTGAGGGATGCAATTGCAACTTCGTGCAACGGCTACTTCTGCTGGGGCTATTACAGACTGATAGGTTCCGATAAGTATAGCTCTGCACAGCAGGCGCTTACAGTCTGGAAGGATTACATGGTCAATCAGGGTTTCGGCTATGCCCTGGGCATAGACCTTCCGGGCGAGAAACGTGGAATGATTCCAAATTCGCAGTATTACGACCGCATATACAACCGCCACTGGAGCGGCTTGACCATAATCAGTAACTCCATAGGCCAGGGTGAAATTACGCTTACTCCTCTTCAGATTGCAAATCTTGGCGCCACGATTGCCAACCGGGGATTTTTCGTGACACCTCATGTGGTAAAGGATATTGAGAACGGCCAGTTGGATTCAATCTATACTGAAAGACGTTATACCGGTATTGAGCGACAGTACTATGACCATGTGGTTGAGGGTATGAGAGAGTCGGTACTCTCCGGTACCTGCCGTGCTGCGGCACGACCGGAATATGAGGCATGTGGTAAGACCGGTACCGCACAGAACAACGGTAAGGACCACTCTGCCTTCATGGGGTTTGCCCCTATGAACGACCCGAAGATTGCAATTGCTGTCTATGTTGAGAACGGTGGTTTCGGTGCAACCTACGGTGTGCCTATCGGAGCCATGATAATGGAGCTCTATCTGAACGGACATCTGTCAGAGGAGAGTGAGAAACTTGCAAGTGAGATAGAAAAAAGAGTTATCAGTTATGGCGAAAGAGAACGCTGACATATTAAAGCAGTTTGACTGGCTGACCGTGGGCATAGTTCTTCTGCTCATGGTCTTCGGCGCGTTCAGCATCTGCAGTGCGGACTACAATTTTGAGGACACGACTCTTTTTAGCTATGATACAAGAGCTGGAAAGCAGATTATCTGGATTATCTGCTCACTGGGTGTCGCATCGCTCATAATGTTCTGTAACCAGAACTTCCTAAGGACTTATGCGTATGTCATATTCACAGCCCTGATGGTGTTGCTGGTGGTGACCATTCTTATAGCGTCCGATACAAAGGGCTCCCGTTCGTGGCTTAAGATGGGACCTGTGAGCCTGCAGCCTGCCGAGTTTGCCAAGTTTGCCACGGCCTTGGCCCTGGCCCGATTCCTGGACGACTATGAGTTCAACCCGCGTGATTTCAGAAGCCTGGCACGTGCCATGGCTATCTTTATACTTCCAATGCTTCTGATTGTGGCGCAGAATGAGACTGGTTCTGCACTTGTCTATCTGGCATTTTTCCTTGTGCTGTTCCGTGAAGGAATGAGCGGCATGATACTCTTCAGCGGCTTCTGCGCAATACTTTTCTTTGTGCTTGGCCTGAAATACTGGGAGACGCCGTTCCTGAACATGCCATTCACGCTTGGCCCGATGCTAGTAATGACTCTCATACAGATTGCATCGGCTGCAATCTCATGGCTATACATCTCAGATGATACTATATATAAAAAGGTGCTGGCCATAGGTGTGGGCAGTACAGCCGTAGGATTGGTTGTGTCACTCTATATCATTCCGTTCCGTCTGCCGGTACTGCAGATAATCTCAATTGCGGTTCTGGCTTGTTTCTGCCTGTACCAGGTGTTCAAGAACAAGATTCAGCAGTGTCTTCTGGTGTCTGCGTTCGCGCTGTGCTCAACGGCATACTTGTATTCGTGCAACTATGTGTTTGACAAGGTTATGCAGCCTCATCAGCAGACAAGAATCAATCTTATCCTGGGTATTGAGGACGATCCATGGGGTGCGGGTTACAATGTGAACCAGTCAAAGATTGCAATCGGTTCAGGCGGTATGTTCGGAAAGGGTTTCCTGAAGGGTACTCAGACAAAACTGAAATATGTACCGGAGCAGTTTACGGATTTCATATTCTGCACGGTAGGTGAGGAGAAGGGTTTTGTTGGCGCAACTACTGTGCTTCTGCTTTTTGGTGGGCTGATACTGAGACTTATCTATCTGGCTGAGCGTCAGTCATCGGTCTTTGGGCGGGTGTTGGGCTATTCGGTATCTAGCATACTCTTCATGCATCTGCTGATAAATGTGGGTATGGTACTGGGAATAACGCCGGTAATCGGAATCCCGCTACCGTTCTTCAGCTATGGCGGATCCTCTCTGTGGGGATTCACGTTCCTGCTGTTCATCTTTCTGCGGGTCGATGCAGAGAGGACATCAAGATTCTGATGCCCCCTGCTGTCCGCCTTGTCCTTGCTGACGATTACGATTATGTCTGTGTCCTTCCTGCCTGTCTGGGCGGTGTCCGTGGTTGTTGTGCTTCTTCTTTTTCTTCTTGTCAAAGCGTGTCAGACCATCCTCGTCAAGGATGTCAACGCGTGGAGGTGCTTCAGGCAGAGAACCGTCATCTGCCAATGAGAGCGGCTTCTGTCCCTTCTTGTTCATGGCAATGATGTCCATTGCACGGTCTGTAGAGATGGTCACAAGATTTGCCGCAAATACCTTGTCGGTTGAGTAGGCAATGGTGTGGGCCAGGATGTCTGCCTTGAAGAAATAGTATGTGTTGTCCTTTGTCTCAAGAGTAATTTCTCGTGACGGGAAGCGCTTCTGAGCCTCAACATATGTGTCAACCTCATAATTAAGACAGCACTTGAGCCTTGCGCACTGACCAGCCAGTTTCTGCGGATTCATTGACAGGTCTTGGAAACGGGCAGCTCCGGTAGAGACTGAAACAAAACTTGTCATCCATGTAGAACAGCACAGTTCCCTGCCGCAAGGGCCGATGCCACCGATTCTTCCTGCCTCCTGGCGAGCGCCTATCTGTTTCATCTCAATTCTGATATGGAATGCTGCAGCCAGGTCCTTGATGAGCTGACGGAAGTCAACGCGTCCGTCTGCAATGTAGTAGAAGATGGCCTTGCCGCCGTCTCCCTGGTACTCAACGTCACCAATCTTCATCTCAAGTCCCAGGTCCTTGGCAATCTGACGTGACCGGATCATGGTTTCATGCTCGCGTGCCTTGGCCTCCTCAAACTTCTCCATGTCAACGTCACGCACTTTCCTGTAGATACGCTTTAGCTCAAAGTCAGGTTTCAGACGGGCCTTCTTCATCTGCAAAAGCACCAGACGACCGGTCATGCTGACTGTGCCTATGTCATGTCCAGGTGATGCCTCGACAGCTACTACATCGCCCTTCTCAAGAGGAATCTTGTTGGCGTTCAGGTAGTAGCTCTTGCGGGTGTTCTTGAACTGCACCTCTACAAGGTCTGTATCTTCTGCATTACCCGGGACACCTGCAAGGTAGTCAAATGAGTGCAGCTGACCCATGGTCCGGCCGCAACCCTTGCAACTGATGCCTCCGCTTCCTGTATTAAGTATGAAATCGTCCATAATTACTGTTTGAGCAAAATGATGACCTTCAGTATGAAATCAAAGAAGACCACCTTTGCATTTACGTTCTGTTCTATATGTCGTTCTGCCAGTGAAAGCTCTTCTGAGAGCTCTATGACATTCTTCTCATTGATGAAAGGAGAGAATTTCTGACTGAAACCCTGCTCCTGGGCAGTCATGTAAACCAGCCCAGGCTGGCGCATGTTGTACATGAAATTCTCACGGACCATCCTCTGGCAGTAGGCCAGAAAATGTTTCTGCCACTCACGGCCACGCCCTGCAATCTGCTCGGAGAGTTCCTTAAGCTCCTTGAGCTTGCGGGCGTAGGCAAGTCTCATCAGCAGCATGAAATTGTCCAGGTACTCTTGGCTCTGTGTGTTGATGCTTATTGCCTCAAGGGCTCTTGCCCAGCTTCCATGGCTCAGATGAGCTATCTGGTCTGCCTCTTCCGGACTGAGCATGTATTCCGGTCCCTCAAGTGCAGCAGCAATCTCTTCTTCTGGAACAGGAGGAACATCGATGCGCTGGCATCGGCTCAGTATGGTGTCAATAATCTGGTCAGGAGCATCTGAAACCAGCAGGAAAAGTGTTCCCTGAGGCGGCTCCTCCATGATTTTCAGAAGGCTGTTCGCGCAGGTGGCATTCATCTTTTCAGGCATCCAGATAATCATTATCTTGTAGCCGCCTTGACTTGACTTCAAGTTGAGCTTGCTGACAATCCGGTCTCCTTCTGTAGCAAAAATCTGTGCCTGCTTTGACGGATCCATCATGTCAAGCCACTCTTCATAGGACCCGTAGGGTTTCTCATCAAGGAACTGCCTCCATTCCGAAATGTAGTCGTCACTTACCGATGCCCGCTGACCGCCACCGCCTTTGTTGATGACAGGGAATACGAAATGCAGGTCTGGGTGGATGTGCTTCTTCAGCTTGGCGCATGACGGACATGCCATACATGCATCGGAACCGTTCTTCGTGTCACAGAGCAGATAGTTTGCAAATGCAAGTGCCAGCTGCAGCTTTCCGGTACCCTTCTGGCCACAAAGGAGCAATGCATGGGGAACCCTGCCGCTGCCCGCATCGGCCAGCAGTCTGCTGCTGATACTGTTCTGTCCAACTATCTCCTTGAAAAGCATATCCTGCCAAATTCCATGAATTTTGACAAAGATATGAAAAAAAGCTCTTTTACAGGGATGCCTGCAACAGTTTTTCAAGAGCTGATTCCGGAATCTTGCCGTCCAGGCAGATGAAAGTCACGGAAGAATCGTCTGTGGTGACAATGGCCAGGCTGGTTACAATCTCATCTTTGCTGACGGTATAGATACGGACGTTCTCTCTGTCTTCCTTGGCCTCAAGAAGCAGTTCGTACTTGCCTTCCTTCAGTGCCTTGTCAACGTCTGCCTTGATGTATGAACCGGTGGCTTTGTGCTGTGTACTGAGCAGGTAGAACCCTGTCAGTGATTCAATCATTGGTGTCAGATTGATGTCTCCGGCTGTAGTGTTGATGTCCGGGAGCTTCTTCATCATCTTGAAGACTGCCGGTGATATGTAAACCGCGCTGACCTCTTGACGGTCAGAATACTTGTTGTAGATTGCCTTGCCGTTCTGGGCAAAGGTTGCTGTTGCCAGTGCTGAAAGCAGCACGATTGTTGTAAGTATTCGTTTCATAGTATGTCTGGTTTATCTGCTTAGTTTGTTTCGTAGATTATATTGCCTGCTGTCTCAAATGCACGGGCAGCCTGCTCCGTAGCCGCTACACACTGATTCATTTTGCTGCTTACATCCTGAAGTGTAGCAAGGACGCTCTGGTATGCCTCTTGCGGGTCTGAGAATGTGTCCTTCGGGTTCTCCTCATAGTTGATTCCGAATCCGATTCCTGCCAGTATTGCTACCGATGCTGCGATACCTGCCACGCGGGCAAAGATGCCTCTGCGCCTGTTGCTTTCCGGCAGGACAAGATCCATTTCATCAGGGTTATCCATGAAATCAAGAAGATTGACCATGTCAGACATCTCCTTACTGAGACCAGCAGGAACCGGTGTCTTGATATCCTGAGCCATGCGCTCAAGCTCTTCCATTTCTGGTATATGTATATCAGTATGTTCCATTTTCAAGCATCTTTTTAAGGTTCTTTCTGGCCATAGTGAGCAGAACTCTAAGGTTTCCCTCTGTCATTCCGGTCTGTATGGCAATGTCTTTGTAATCCATCTCTTCCATTATTCGCAGTTTCAGTACAAGCTGCTGTTTTTCCGGTAGCTGACCCATAGCCTTCAACAGGAGTGAAACCTGTTCTCTCTGGATGAGTGCCCTGTCTGGCGAGGGCTCGTCATCACTCAGGTCAAATTGCTCTTCTATCTGCTCAGACTGCCTGATTGACTCCTTGCGTAACATATCCAGACAGATGTTCCTGACAAGAACAAAGGCGTAGGCCTTATGGTTCAGGACCGTGTCAAGCGTGTCACGCAGGTTCCAGAGACGTACAAATGTGTCCTGGACAGCGTCGTGGGCATTCTCTTCTGAGTCCAGCAGATTCCGCGCAATCCTGAACAGGCTGTCTGTCAGAGGTACGAAAGTCTCCTTGAACTGAACTGTGTCCATGTGTAAGACGAAAGTGCAGGTTGTTTGTTAAACAATACTATGAAAAAAAATGTGGGGGCCCGGAAAACAGGCCCCACAATGTCAGTTATCAGAGAATGGTGCAACCGGTGCAAGGCTTCAGCTGCTTGAAGAAGTCATTGCCCTTGTCGTCAACCAAAATGAATGCAGGGAAGTCTTCAACGTTGATCTTCCATACAGCCTCCATTCCGAGTTCCGGATATTCAACGCACTCGATGCTCTTGATTGAGCTCTGTGACAGTACAGCTGCCACACCGCCGATTGTACCCAGGTAGAAACCGCCGTGCTTCTTGCAGGCATCGGTAACGCACTGTGCACGGTTACCCTTGGCAATCATTACCAGTGAACCGCCGTTTGCCTGGAACTCATCAACGTATGGGTCCATACGGCCAGCTGTGGTCGGGCCCATTGAGCCGCAAGGATAGCCTTCTGGAGTCTTGGCAGGACCAGCGTAGA